>QGUS01000055.1 GCA_003242515.1 Actinomycetota bacterium | reverse complement strand
CCGCCGGCGTGTCCATGTACCTGCTCGTCGGCTCCGACTCCCGCGAGGACCTCGACGACCTGGAGGGCTTCGGCCAGTTCTCCGGCCAGCGGGCCGACGTGATCATGGTGCTGATCCGCGTGCAGGGCGGTGCCGCGCTCCTGTCCATACCCCGCGACCTGCTGGTGGAGGACCCCTGCCGTCACACCAGGTCGAGGGTGAACGCCCTGCTCGCCGGCTGCCCGTCGGGGGTGGAGGGCCCGGCCCTGCTCACCATGGGCGTGGAGCACCTCATCGGGGAGAAGATCGACCACTACGCCATGGTCGACATGGCCGGCTTCCAGAAGGTGGTCGACGCCCTGGGCGGCTACGAGATCTGCGTGGAGCGGCCCGTGCGCGACACCAGGTCGGGCCTCGACCTGCCGGCCGGCTGCACCATGGCCGACGAAACCCAGCCCCCCGCCGGCCGCCGGTCCCGCCACACCCAGGAGCTCGTCGACGGCCAGTGGCGGACGATGCCCGGCGTCAGCGACCTCGCCCGCAACCAGCGGCAGCGGCGGTTCGTCATCGACATGATGAAGCGGCTCGGGGACTTCTCGAGCCCGCAGGCCCTGGCCTCCCGGGCCCGGACCCTCGCCCCCTTCGTCACGGTCGACTCCCGGCTCCGGCTCACCGATGCGGTGGGCCTGGCTTGGGCGCTGCGCGGCGTCGACGCCGGGAAGGTGGAGGAGCTGACCATCCCGGTCCGGAACGCGAACTACAACGGGGCGTCGGTCCTCGAGGCCACGGAGGACGTGTCCGAGATCGTCGCCCGGTTCCTCTCCTCCAAGGAGGCGACGGCCGCCGATCCGCAACCGGCTGGCTAGCATCACCGGCCGTGAAATCGTTCGTGCGGACCCGGGAGTGGTGGCGCCCTCGCTGAGCGGCCCACTGTCCCGTGTCCCAGTGTCGCCGCCGGCCCGACCGGCGGCTCGGTTTTTCAGAGGGTGAGATGACTGAGAGGAAGAGGGTGTTCTCGGGGATCCAGCCCACCGGGAACGTCCACATCGGCAACTACATCGGTGCCGGGCGCAACTACGTGGCGCTCCAGGACTCCTACGAGACGATCTACTGCGTGGTCGACCTCCACGCCATGACCGTCCCCTACGACCCGGAGGAACTGCGGAAGGGGAAGGCCCACATGGCCCGGATGCTCCTGGCGATGGGGATCGACCCGAAGCGGTCGCTGCTCTACTACCAGAGCGACGTCCCGCAGCACGCCGAGCTGTCGTGGGTCCTCGGGTGCCTGGCGAGCATGGGCCAGCTGGAGCGGATGACCCAGTACAAGGAGAAGTCCGACAAGTCCGGCCAGTACTTCGGCCTGTTCGCCTACCCGGTGCTGATGGCGGCCGACATCCTCATCCACCGGGTCCACGCCGTCCCCGTGGGCGAGGACCAGACCCAGCACCTCGAGCTCACCCGTGACCTGGCGGAGCGGTTCAACCACCGTTTCGGCGAGCTGTTCCCGGTGCCCGAGGCGATCATCCCGGAGGTCGGGGCGCGGATCATGTCGCTCACCGACCCCACCTCGAAGATGTCCAAGTCGGACCCGAGCCCCAAGTCCCGGGTCAACCTCACCGACACGCCGGACGAGATCGCCGCGAAGATCAAGTCGGCCGTCACGGACACGGGCTCCGAGGTCTCCTACGACCCGGAGAACAAGCCCGGCATCTCCAACCTGCTCGAGATCTTCTCCGCCTTCGACGGCCGCTCCATCGACGAGCTGGTCGAGGAGTACCGGAGTTCCGGCTACGGCAGGTTCAAGGCCGCCGTCGCCGAGGCGGTGATCGCCGGCGTCCAGCCGATCCAGGAGCGGTACGCGTCGCTCACCGACGCCGAGGTGGCACAGGTCATGGAGGCCTCCGCGGAGAAGGCCCGGGAGATGGCTGCCGGGACCATGGAGCTGGTCCGGGACGCCGTCGGGCTCGACTGATCAGCGGCCGGCGAGCTCGGTGGCGCGGTCGACCAGGTCCTGCGGGATCAGGAGGATCAGCGCCGCCAGCAGGTTCCAGCCCGAGTGGAGGAAGAAGGCCGGCCCGATCCTGCCCTTCCTCTCCGTGGTCCAGGCGAGAAGCAGCCCCAGGATCACCAGCGGCGGGATCACCACGGCCGCGGTGGCCCACAGGCTGTCCCGGTCGAGGCCCAGCAGGTGGACCGTGCCGAAGACCACCGCGCTCCCGACGATCGCCACCCACCTGCCCCGGCGGCGGAACGCCTTGAACAGCACACCCCGGTAGAGGAGCTCCTCGGTGAGCGGGGCGAGGAACGCCGCAGAGAGGAACAGCCCGATCCGGACGGCTGGGTCGTGGTCGCCGCTGGCGATGATCTCGCCGATCTGCTGTGGGGGCCCTTCGGGGTCGTCGAGGAGGATCCGGGCCAGGGGCGTGAGCAGGATGGCGACGACGATCTGGAGGCCCATGCCCAGGGCCGCATACCTCATGTCCCCGGGCTCGATCGCCAGCGTCACCGGCTCGGACCGGTAGTTCTGGATGAGCCAGAGTGCGGCGAGCATCGCCACGTACTGGGCGGCCAGGGTGGCCAGGGTGGCGACGCCGACGGGCCGGCCGGCGGCGAGTTGGGCGCCCGCGAACGCGAAGACCGCAGAGGCCAGCCAGATCAGGATGAAGTCCAGGATCGTCCAGGAGCGCCGCACCGAGTGGGGAGACTAGATCCGCCCCGGTGGTAACCCCGCCCGAACCTAGGGGCGATGGGTTCGGTAGAGTCGGGGCACCCCTTCCCATGACCCCACCCGTAGCCGTCGTCGGTGCAGGACACGCCGGCCGGGCGCTGGCCGGTCACCTCGCCCTGCTCGGGGCGGAGGTCGTGCTGTGGAACCGCACCCCCGCCAACATCGCCGAGATCGTCGAACGCGGCGGCATCGAGATGGAGGGCGAGGCGGTGGGGTTCGGCAAGCTGGCCCTGGTCACCTCCGACATCAAAGAGGCCCTCGCCGAGGCCCAGCTGGTCATGGTCTGCGTCCCGGCCTTCGGCCACCGTGACGTCGCCCGGCTCTGCGCCCCGTACCTCAGGGACGACCACGTGGTGGTCCTCAACCCGGGCCGCACCTTCGGGGCGCTCGAGTTCATCCACGAGCTGCGGGCGCAGCAGTGCATCGCACGCCCCGTCGTCGCCGAGGCCGCCACCTTCATCTTCGCCTCCCGCAGCACGGGCCCGGCCCAGTCGCGGGTCATGCGGATCAAGCACGCCGTCCCCGTCGCCGCCATCCCGGTGGACCGGACCCCCGAGATGATGGAGCAGCTCAACGCCTGGTACCACCAGTTCACCCCGGCGGAGTCGACCCTGGACACCAGCTTCGGCAACGTCGGGGCGGTGGTCCACCCCGTGATCACCCTGCTCAACGCGGCGCGCATCGAGAGCACCCACGGCCGCTTCGACTTCTACTTGGACGGGGTCAGCCCGTCGGTGGCCCATGTCCTCGAGGCAGTGGACCGGGAGCGTCTCGCCGTGGCGCAGCTCCTCGGCGTCCAGGTGCGGTCGCTGCAAGACTGGCTGCTCTCCGCCTACCGGGCGGAGGGGGGCGACCTGTACGAGGCCATCCTCGCCAACGAGGGCTACCGGGGCATCCAGGCGCCGCCCACGACGCACAACCGCTACATGCTCGAGGACGTGCCGATGAGCATGGTGCCGATGGCGTCGGCGGGCCGCAGCTTCGGCCTCACCCCGAGGGCGATCGAGGCCGTGATCGACCTTGCCGGGTTGATGCACACCACCAACTACTGGTCCCGCGGTCGCACGCTCGCCACCTTGGGGCTGGAGGGGCTGAGCCCGGCAGAGATCGAGCAGGTGGCGATGTATGGCTATGACGTCGTCTGACCGCCTGATGTTGGGCGCGGCCGTCGGGGACTGCGTCCACGTCGCCGGCGTCCTCAACTTCCTCGCCCTCGCCCGGCGCCACGGATGGCGCACCGAGTTCCTCGGCCCCGCCGTCCCGGTTGAACGGCTGGTCGACGAGGCGGAGCGCCGCCGTCCCGACATGCTGGCGGTCAGCTACCGGCTGACACCCGAGGCCGCGGAGCGTCTCTTCGCCGAGCTGGGCCAGGCACTGCGGAGCCGCGGGCTCGACATCCCCCTGGTCTTTGGCGGCCCGCCCCCGGTGGCGGAGGCGGCCGAGAGGTCGGGCATCTTCTGTGCCGTGTTCGGGGCGGTGGACGCCTCGGTGGTGGAGCGCTGGCTCAGTGGACGGACGGGGGAGGAGGAGTCGGCCGTCGGTCCCGACGACCTCGTGGAGCGCTGGCGTCGGGCCCGGCCCCGTCCCCTGATCAGGCACCACTTCGGCCTCCCCGACCTCCAGCGGACCATCGCGGGGATCGAAGAGATCGCCCGCTCGGGCGTCGTCGACGTGATCTCACTCGGGATCGACCAGAACGCCCAGGAGCACTTCTTCCACCCGGAGCGCATGGACCCCTCCCAGGACGGGGCAGGTGGCGTGCCGGTGCGCACCCCCGACGACCTGCGGGCGCTCAAGGAGGCGTCCCGGGTGGGGAACCACCCGCTGATGCGGTGCTACTCCGGCACCAACGACCTGATCGCCATGGCGGAGATGCTCCGGGACACCATCGGGAACGCCTGGTGCGCCGTCCCGGTGTTCTGGTACTCGGAGCTGGACGGCAGGTCTGCCCGCAGCCTGGAGGAGGCGACCTCCGAGAACCAGCAGCTGGTGGCCTGGCACGGGGAGCGGGGCGTCCCGGTGGAGCGGAACGACCAGAACCAGTGGGGACTCCGCGCCGCCTCCGACGCGGTCCAGGTGGCCGCCGCGGCGCTCGGCGCCGCCCTGTCGGCACGGGCCGGGGTGGAGACCTACGTCCTCCAGATGATGCTCAACAACCCGGCGGGCATCTCTCCGGCGATGGACGTCGCCAAGATGGAGGCGATGGATGCCCTCGCCCGGGAGATGGCCGGACCGGGCGTGACGGTGCTGCGGGAGTGCCGTGCCGGCCTCTTCTCCCTGCCACCCGACCCGAACCGGGCCCTCGGCCAGCTCGCCTCGGCGACCCGCACCGCGATGGCCCTCCGGCCGGACATCCTCCACGTCGTGGGACACACCGAGGCCGACCACGCCATCGAGCCCCACGAGCTCGTCGCTTCCTGCGCCATGGTCCACCAGGTGATCGACGACGCCCTCCTGGGGATCCCCGACCCGCTCGCCGACCCCGCCGTCGTGGCACGCCGGGACCACCTGGTCGAGGAGGCGGGGTTCCTCCTCTCCGTGATCCGGGACCGCTGGCCGGAGGCGTTCGAGGGCGACGGTGAGGCACTCGCCGCCGTCGTCCGCTCCGGGGTCTTCGACGCCCCCTACCTGGCGGGCAACCCCGCGGCCCGGGGCGAGGTGATCACGGTGGTCGAGGGCGGCTGCGACGCCGTGGACCCCGACACCGGGCAGGTCGTCTCCGAGAGGGAGCGGCTCGCCCGGCTCGGGCTCGCCTAGCCCTTCACCACGCCCAGCGGGCGCAGCCGGGCCACCCTGGTTGCCAGGCCGGCCCGCTCACAGACTTCGGCCACCACGTCCACGTCCTTGTAGGCGTACGGGGCCTCCTCCGAGAGGAGGCTCACTGACAGCGGGCGGACCGAGATCCCCCTGCTCTCCAGGCCGGCCCGGACCTCCCGCCCGGGGGAGCGCCGGCTGGCCTGCTTGCGGCTCATCAGCCGGCCCGCCCCGTGGGCGGCGGAGGCGAAGGCGGGGTTGCGGTCGGTGCCCCGCAGCACCCAGGACGCCGTCCCCATGGAGCCGGGGACGAGGACCGGCTGCCCCCACTGCCGGAGGTCCTCGGGGAGATCGGGGTGGCCAGGGCCGAACGCCCGGGTGGCGCCCTTGCGGTGGACGCACACCTCCGTGGGACTCCCGTCCACCTCATGCCGCTCGATCTTGGCGAGGTTGTGGGCGACGTCGAACACGAGCCGCATCCCGGTTCGGGCCTCGGAGACGCCGAAGGCCGTGGCGAAGGCCTGGCGTGCCTCGTGGGCGAGGATGTGCCGGTTGGCCCAGGCGAACTTCGCCGACGCCGCCATCGCCGCCAGGTACTCCTCTCCCTCCCTGGAGCGGATCGGGACGCACGCCAGCTGGCGGTCCGGCACGGAGATGCCGTGGCGCCGCATCGCCTCACCCATCAGCCGGAGGTGGTCGGTGCAGGTCTGGTGACCGAGCCCGCGGGACCCGCAGTGGATCATCACGACGACCATGCCCGGGGCGAGGCCGAACGCCCCGGCCGCGGCCGGGTCCTCCACTCTGTCGACGACCTGGACCTCGAGGAAGTGGTTGCCGGCGCCGAGCGACCCGAGCTGCTCCCGTCCCCGGACCAGGGCCTTCTCGCTGATGACGTCGGGGTCGGCGCCCTCCGAGCGGCCCCTCTCCTCGCAGCGCTCCAGGTCCTCGGGATGGCCGTAGCCGTGGCGGACGGCGGCGACGGCGCCGTCCGCGAGCACCTCCCGCACGATGGTGCCGGGGGCGATGGCGCCCTTGCCGGCGCCCCGGGGGATGCGGCGGTCCAGCTCTCCCATCACGGCGGCCCGTCGGGCCTCGAAGTCGGCCTCCGTGAACGCCGAGGCCAGCAGCCTGACCCCGCAGCAGATGTCGAAGCCCACTCCGCCCGGGGAGACCACCCCGTCGGACACCCGGGTGGCGGCGACGCCGCCGATCGGAAACCCGTATCCCCAGTGGATGTCGGGCATGGCGAACGACGCTGCGACGATGCCGGGCAGGTGGGCGACGTTGGCGACCTGCTCCACGGAGCGGTCCTGCATGACGACCTCCATCAGGGCGTCGTCGGCGAAGATCCGGCCCGGCACCCGCATGCCGCCGGCCTGCGGGACCTCCCAGACGACGTCGGACAGCCGCTTCAGGTCCATGCCGGAAGTGTGCCAGGGATGCTGCCGGTAGGGACCTTCAGACGTCGAAGTAGACCCGTCCGTACCAGCCGCCGTCCCGCTCCTCGATCGTCAGGTCGTGGTAGGTGACGGCCTTGATCGGGGCGCCCACCATCCCGGAGCGGTCGATGGGCACGGCCGTGGCCGTCACCCGGGCGTTCGTGGGGGACGGGAGCTCCACCTCGAACCTGGTGAGCATCGCGTCCTCCGACTCGGAGACGAACAGCAGCTCGGAGAGGAGGTCGACCACGAGGTCCTCCAGGGAGGCCGACTCCACCTCCACGGTCACCGGCTCGCCAGGCGTGCCGGGAGGCACCGGCTCCATGAACTCGAACATCCCCGTGGCGAGGGCCGCGAGCAGCCCCGGGAGGGTGTCGGAGGTGGCCTCGATGCCGGTGTCGGCCGTATGGGAGAGCACCTGAAAGGGCACACCGGAAGCCTATCCGGCCCCGGTTCGGCCATCCGGGCCGGTGTTACGATCGACCCACTCGGCGAAGGTTCGGTATGGAGATCGACATCGGCATCGGCAAGTCCGGAAGACGGGCGTACGGGTTGGACGACATCGCGATCGTCCCCTCCAGGCGGACCCGGGATCCCGACGACGTCGACATCTCCTGGCAGCTCGACGCCTTCCGGTTCGAGCTCCCGATGATGGGCTCGGCCATGGACTCCGCCATCAGCCCCGACACCGCGATCACGATCGGGAAGCTGGGCGGACTCGGCGTCCTCAACCTGGAGGGCCTGTGGACCCGCTACGAGGACCCGACCCCGTGCTTCGAGGAGATCGCCTCGCTGCCCGACGAGACGGCCACCCGGCGGATGCAGGAGATCTACTCCGAGCCGGTGAGGCCGGAGCTGATCGGACGCCGCATCGAGGAGATGAAGGCCGCCGGCGTCGTCACGGCCGCCAGCCTCACCCCGCAGCGCGTGCGGGAGTGGGCGCCTTACGCCATCCAGGCGGGCCTCGACATCCTCGTCATCCAGGGCACGGTCGTCTCGGCCGAGCACGTGTCGTCCCGGGAGGAGCCGCTCAACCTCAAGGAGTACATCGCCTCGTGTGACGTGCCGGTGATCGTCGGAGGCTGCGCCAGTTACTCCACCGCCCTCCACCTGATGCGGACCGGTGCGGTTGGCATCCTGGTCGGCGTCGGTCCGGGTGCCGCCTGCACCACCCGCGGCGTCCTGGGGATCGGCGTGCCGCAGGCGACGGCGATCGCCGACGCCGCCGGGGCCCGGATGCGGTACCTCGACGAGACCGGCCGGTACGTGCACGTCATCGCCGACGGTGGCATGCGCACCGGCGGCGACGTCGCCAAGGCCATCGCCTGCGGCGCCGACGCCGTGATGATCGGGTCGCCTCTGGCCTCAGCCACCGAGGCCCCCGGCCGCGGCTACCACTGGGGCATGGCCACCTTCCACCCGACCCTGCCGCGTGGCGCCAGGGTCAAGGTCGGCAACCTCGGCACCCTCCAGGAGATCCTCGTCGGCCCGGCCCACGAGAACGACGGCCGCCGCAACCTGTTCGGGGCGCTCCGCGTGTCGATGGCCACCACCGGCTACTCCGACGTCAAGGAGTTCCAGAAGGCCGAGGTGATGATCGCTCCGGCGCTGCAGACCGAGGGCAAGGCCCTGCAGCGGTCCCAGAACCTGTCTCTTATACCCATCCCCGACCCCACGAACCCGACATAAATCTCGACGCCCGATTTCTGCTTCAAACA
>QGUS01000318.1 GCA_003242515.1 Actinomycetota bacterium | reverse complement strand
GGCGACTTCCGTGCCCCGACCCTCGTGATCGCGGTGCCCGCGCTCGAGGAGGCCCTCGCCGCGGTGGAGGCGGCCGGAGGCGCCATCGTGAGCGGCCGGGACCCGGTCGGCGACATGGGGTTCTCCGCCTACTTCACCGATCCCGAGGGCAACCTGCTCGGGCTCTGGGAGAGCGCCACCGCTGGCTGATCCGACCCGAAAAGCACGGGCGGTGGCCACCGTCCGTACCTAACCTCGCGCCGTGTCCGAGATCGAGTGCTGGTCGCCCCTGCAGGTCTGGCTCTACTCCGTCTTCTCCCGCGACCGACGACGCCGCGAGAAGGTCGTGGAGATCCTCGCTCCCGGCCCCGGCGACCACCTCCTCGACATCGGATGCGGACTCGGACAGGTCCTGGACGCGGCGCTCCGCCGGGGCGCCCGCGCCAGCGGCATCGACCCCAGCCCCGCCATGGTCCGCCAGGCGAGAAGGCGCGTGCCGGACGCGCATGTCGAGCTGGGCTCCGCCGAGGACGTCCCGTTCCCCGACCGCGCCTTCAGCCACGTGGCCGCCCTCGACACCTTCCACCACTGGGCCGACCGTGGTGCCGGCCTCAGGGAGGCGGTCCGGGTGCTGGCGCCGGGCGGGCGTCTGCTCATCGTCGAGAAGCAGCTCGCCTCCGGGACGGGCCACGGCCTGACGCAGAGCGACGCGCAGGTTCTTGCAGCCAGGCTGAGCGAACTGGGGTTGGAGAGATTGGAGATCGGAGAGATCAGTGTCGGGCGTCACCGGCTGCTGGCGGTCTCCGGTTTAAAGCCGACCCCGGAGTGAACATGGACGAGCGGATCGCCGTCTTCCGGCGGCTCCACGAATCGGGCTGTTTCGTCATGCCCAACCCGTGGCATGCGGGCGCCGCCCGCATGCTGGAGGCGAAGGGTTTCCCCGCCCTGGCCACCACGAGCTCGGGCTTCGCCTGGACCACCGGCCGGCCCGACAACCACGTCACCCTCGATGACGCCCTGGCGCACTTCCGCGCCATGGCGGCCGCCGTGTCGGTCCCGGTGAACGCCGACTTCGAGAACGCCTTCGCGGTCGATCCGGAAGGGGTGCACCGCAACTTCCTGGCCGCGCTGGAGACCGGTGTCGCCGGGATCTCCATCGAGGACTCGACCGGTGACCCCGCCGACCCGCTGTACGACTTCGGGCTCGCGGTGGAGCGGGTGCGGGCCGCCCGCGAGGCCGTCGACGCCGGCGGCACCGGGGTGGTGCTCACGGCGCGCACCGAGGGTTTCGTCGCGGGCCGTCCGGACATCGACGAGACCCTGCGCCGGCTCCAGGCGTTCAGCGACGCCGGGGCCGACTGTCTCTACGCCCCGGGGATCCGCGACGAGGCGCACATCAGGGCGGTGGTCGAGGCGGTGGCGCCCAAGCCGGTGAACCTCCTGGTCAACGCCCCGTTCATCACCAGGGAGCGGGCCGCGGAGCTGGGGGTGCGGAGGATCAGCACCGGGGGCGCACTGGCGAAGACTGCGTGGAAGGCGGTGCTGGCGGCCGTGGATCGGATCGCGGAGGGTCGGTTCAACGACCTGGTCGACCTGCCCGACGTGGACTCGCTGTTCTCCTAGACCAGGAGGGTGATCCCTGCCCAGAGGCTGAGCAGGGCGCCGATGACCAGCATCCAGATGGCCCGGCCGGGCCGGAACTGGGCGCCTGCCACGTCCGGCGGGGTCTCGCCCTTCCTGAACTTCACCCAGGCGATGGCGTTCCCGACGATCATGGCGAGGCCGAGGGCAAGGACCAGCTGGGGGACCAGCTGGTCAACGTCGAACAGTTCCACGAGCCGACGCTACCGCTTCTAGGCTCGCATCGTGAAAGTCTCCGTCCCGGCAACCACCGCCAATCTGGGCCCCGGCTACGACTGCCTGGGGATGGCCCTGTCCGTGCGATGCGAGGTCGAGGTCGAACCGTCCGCGGACTGGTCGATCGAGCATGTCGGCAGGTTCAGACCCGGGTCCGACGAGCCCGACGCCATCCTCGACGCCGCGAAGAAGGTGTCCGACCGGCCGCTGAGCCTCGTCGTCGACAACGCCATCCCCATCGGGAAGGGCCTCGGGTCGTCTGCGGCGGCCCTCGTCGCCGGCGTGGCCGCCGGGCTGCTGGGGTCCACCGGGGAAGCCACCCCCGACCGGGTGTTCCGCATCGCCGCCGACATGGAGGGACACCCGGAGCAGGTGGCCGCGGCCGTCTACGGCGGGCGGCGGCTCCTCCCCGCCGAGGGCGAGCCGCTGCGTCTCCCCGTCCACCCTTCGATC
>QGUS01000317.1 GCA_003242515.1 Actinomycetota bacterium | reverse complement strand
CCGTCCCGACTTCCCGCCCCCGACGCGGCTTCGTTTGGGTCACCCCCGGGGCGCCACAGGGCCGCGGTCTTGTGGGCTCGGGCCCCGGCCGGCCCGTGATGGAGAAGGCCGGACAGGTCCTGGAGCAGTTCGGGATCGAGCACGAGACCCGGGTCCTCTCCGCCCACAAGACCCCCGACGAGACGCTCGCGTTCGCGGCCGGCGCCGCCGACGCGGGCTTCGAGGTGATCATCTGCGGCGCGGGCAAGGCCGCCCACCTCGCCGGCGTCGTCGCGGCCAAGACGGTGCTGCCGGTCATCGGGGTGCCCCTCTCCGCGTCCCTCGACGGCCTGGACGCGCTCCTGTCGACCGTCCAGATGCCGACGGGGATCCCGGTGGCCACGGTGGCCGTCGACGCCGCCGCCAACGCCGCCCTGCTCGCGGTGTCCATCCTCGCCGTCTCCGACCCGGGGCTGCGGGAGAAGCTCGTCGCCTACCGCCGAGACCTGGCGGAGAAAACCCTCGCCGGCTGAGGCGATACCATCGGGGCGACATGGCCGACATCTCCTTCGTTCCTCCCGACCCGCACGACTTCCTGGACACCGACTCGCTCCTGACCGAGGAGGAGATCCTCCTCCGCGACACGGTTCGGGAGTTCGTGAAGAAGGAGATCGAGCCGAACGTCGCCGACTGGTGGGAGGAAGGGCATCTCCCGTCCCGCGACCTGGCCAAGAAGTTCGGCGAGCTGGGGATGCTCGGCATGCACCTCGAGGGCTACGGCTGCGCCGGCACCTCGGCCACCGCCTACGGCCTCGCCTGTCTGGAACTGGAGGCGGGGGACTCCGGCATCCGCTCCTTCGTCTCCGTCCAGGGGTCACTCGCCATGTTCCCCATCTGGAAGTTCGGGTCGGAGGAGCAGAAGCAGGAGTGGCTGCCCCGCATGGCGACCGGCGAGATCATCGGCTGCTTCGGCCTCACCGAACCGGACTCCGGCTCCGACCCGGCCTCGATGCGGACCAACGCCCGTCGTGACGGCGGGGACTGGGTGATCAACGGCACCAAGATGTGGATCACCAACGGCTCCGTGGCGGACGTCGCCATCGTGTGGGCCCGCACCGACGAGGGCATCCGCGGCTTCATCGTCCCCACCGACACCCCCGGCTTCTCGGCGCCGGAGATCAAGAAGAAGGCGTCGCTCCGGGCGTCCGTGACCTCCGAGCTGATCCTCGACAACGTCCGCGTGCCCGACGAGTTCGTCCTCCCGGGCGTGGCCTCCATGCGGGGCCCGCTGTCCTGCCTCAACGAGGCCCGGTTCGGCATCGCCTTCGGCGCCATGGGCGCGGCCCGGTCCTGCTATGAAACCGCCCTGGCCTACGCCAAGGAGCGCGTCCAGTTCGGCAGGCCGATCGGGTCGTTCCAGCTCACCCAGCAGAAGCTGGTCGACATGATGGTGGCCGTCCAGAAGGGCACGCTGCTGGCCATCCACCTCGGCCGCCGCAAGGACGAGGGGAAGATCACCCCGCAGCAGATCTCGTTCGGGAAGTTCGACAACGTCCGCAATGCCCTCCAGGTGGCACGGACGGCCCGCTCCATCCTGGGCGCCAACGGCATCACCCTGGAGTACCCGATCTTCCGGCACATGGCGAACCTCGAGACCGTCTACACTTACGAGGGGACCAACGAGATCCACACGCTGGTGATCGGGCAGTCGCTCACCGGTCTCGATGCCTTCGCCTGAGATCGGGCGGCTGCTCTCCGAGCTCGAGGCGGCTCCCGACGACCCGCTCCTCCACTTCCTCGCGGCGTGCGCCTACGACCGCGAGGGGATGGAGGCCCAGGCGGTCCCCCACTACCACCGGGCCATCGACGGCGGCCTGGACGGGGAGGACCTGCGACGCGCCTACCTGGGCCTGGGGAGCACCTACCGGGCGCTGGGGAGGTACGAGGAGGCGCTGGAGACGTTCGACCGCGGGCTGCTGGCGTTCCCGGGAGCGGCGGAGCTGAGGGCGTTCCGGGCGATGGCCCTGCACAACCTGGGCCGGTCCGAGGAGGCAGTGTCGGAGCTGCTCAAGGTGCTCGCCGAGCACTCCGCCGAGGAGAACATCCAGCACTACCGGCGGGCCATTGAGTTCTACGCCGACCGTCTCTCCGAGACCTGGTAGCGCTCTGTCCCCCATCGCGGAGCGATGGGGGAAGGGGCCGCCGCCGGGGGCGGGGGGTGGGAAGCGGGGCCCCCCGTGGCACGGGCCCCCCGGGGCCAAGGGGGGGGGCCAAATCGCCCTTTCCCCCCACACCACCCCCGAACAGGCCACCCAA
>QGUS01000316.1 GCA_003242515.1 Actinomycetota bacterium | reverse complement strand
ACCCACGACGACGAACTCATCGAACTCGCCCTGGACCTGGCGAAGGAGCGGTCGGACCCCGTAGAGCATCTGGAACTCGTAGGGCTCCGACCGCTCCTTCGCCAGGTCCAGGGCGAGTTCGATGAGTTCGTCGTCGTGGGTGGCGATGGCGGGCTTGACCTCCGGGGAGGTCATCAGCTTCCGCAGCCCGGCGGCGTAGGCGACCGACACCTGCTTGCGGGTTGTCAGCGCCACCTCCGGCGGCTCGAGATAGGCGCCCTTGCACAGCCGGATGTGGCCGCCCAGCGGGATCAGCCGGTCCAGGTCGGCGGGCGTGCGCTTCATGCACGCCTGGATCGCCAGGCCGAGGTTGCCGTGGCTCTTCTGCGCCTCCTCGTACATGGCCACGGTCCCCTCGGTGTACCGGGAGTCCTCCATGTCGATGGTGACGGTGGTGCCCACCTCCCTCGCCCGGGAGGCAAGACGGTCGATGGACTCGGCGGCGAGCGCCGGGTCGACTGCGAGGCCGAGGTGGGTTGGCTTGACGGAGATGTTGGCGTCGAGGCCCTCGGCGGCGATCCGGTCGAGACACTCAACGTACCGGTCGACCGCGGCGCGGGCGGTGGCGGCGTCGTGCACCTCCTCGCCGAGCAGGTCCAAGGAGACGAGGAAGCCTTCGGTGTTGAGGGTGCGGGCGGCCCGCACCGCCTCGTCGAGCGTGTCACCAGCCACGAACCGGCGCGCCAGGGCCTTCCCGGGCCCGGTGGCGGTGATGGCCTTGCGGACGGGGGCCATGCCGGTGAGCCCGGTGACCGCCTTCTGGAAGATCGTCAGGAGACACCTCCGGTCTGGTCTGTCTGGTCGCCGCGGCCGAGCTCGGCGGAGCGCTGGGCCGCGGCGCGCACCGCGTCCTCCACCAGGGCGCGGAAGCCGCGGGCCTCGAGCACGTGCATGGCCGCGGCCGTGGTGCCGCCCGGGGAGGTCACCTCGTATCGGAGCTGGACGGGGCTCTTCTGCGTGTCGGTGAGCAGGTGGCCGGCGCCCCTGATGGTCTCGGACACGAACTTCTCGGCGATGTCCCGGGGCAGGCCCTCGCGCATCGCCGCCTCGATCATCGCCTCCGCGAGCAGGAACACGTAGGCGGGGCCCGTGCCGGAGACGGCGGTGACCGCGTCCATCAGGCCCTCGTCCATCTCGCGGACGCTGCCGACGGCGCCGAGCACGTGCTGGGCCAGGTCGAGATGCGCCCTGGTGGCGTGCCTCCCGGCGGCGATGCCCGTCACGCCGTAGCCGACCAGGGCCGGGGTGTTGGGCATCGCCCGGATCACGGGCACCTCGCCGAGCGCCGCCTCGTAGGTGGCGGTGGTGACGCCGGCGGCCAGGGACACGACGGCCTGGTCCGTGCCCACCTTGCCGGCGAGACGCTGCGCGAGGTCGGGCACGTCCTTGGGCTTGACGGCCACGACGACCATCTGCCGGCCCTCGATGGCCGACGCCGGGTCGAGCCGGGCCTCGCAGCCGTAGCGGGACTCCAGCTCGTCGGCCCACTCCTTGCGGCGGACGCAGAGAGAGATGTCGGAGGGGTCCCATCCTGCGCCGAGCAGGCCGGAGACGAGGGCCTCGCCCATCGCCCCCACGCCCAAGACGCCGACGGTGCAACGCTCCGACATGCCGGCGATTGTACGGGCCTCAGACCTGGGTGATCCGCGAGCGGATCAGCTCCACCACGGTCGCCACCGCCGCCGGGTTGTAGCCCTCCGGGATGATCAGGTCGGCGTAGCGCATCGACGGCTGGACGAACTCGAGGTGCATGGGCCGGACGGTGGCGAAGTACTGCCCGATCACCGACTCCACGGTCCTCCCCCGCTCCGTCGTGTCCCGCATGATGCGGCGGGCGAGGCGGATGTCGGCGTCGGTGTCGACGAAGATCTTCAGGTCCAGTTCGGCGCGCAGCTCCGGCTCGGCGAGCACGAGGATCCCCTCGACGATCACGACCTTGGTCGGCTCCACCCGAACCACCTGGTCGGAGCGGATGTGCTGGACGAAGTCGTAGACGGGGCGCTCGATGGCCTTGCCCTCACGCAGCGCCTCGAGGTGCGCGATGAGCAGCTCCGTCTCCAGCGAGTCGGGGTGGTCGTAGTTGACCCGGGCGCGCTCCTCGAAGCTGAGGTGCGGGTTGTGGCGGTAGTAGGCGTCGTGCTGGATCAGGGAGACGGCACCGTCGAGACGCTCCAGGAGCGCCTCCGCCACGGTGGTCTTCCCCGAACCGGAGCCGCCGCCGATGCCGATGAACAGGGGCCGATCGGGGCTCCAGGGGCT
>QGUS01000315.1 GCA_003242515.1 Actinomycetota bacterium | reverse complement strand
GGTCACCCCGCGGCCATGGCGCCGGACGTTGGTCAGCGCCTCCTGGACGATCCGGTACACGGAGGGGGCGATGGCGGGAGTGACGACCCCCGGGTCGATGTCCGCCTCCACCCGCAGGCCTCCCCGACGCGCCTCCTCGATGAGGTCCTCGAGGTCCTCGACCCCGGCCACGGGCGCCAGCGGGGCGTCCTCGCTGCGGAGCGCGTCGACGAGCCGGCGCATCGACGCCATCGTCGCCGAGCCGCTCTTCTCGATGCTCTCCAGCGCGGTCCGCAGCCTCGCCGGGTCGTCGCCGCCGGTGGCCAGCGCCGCCTGGGCCTGGACCACGATCCCGGTGACATGATGGGCGATCCCGTCGTGCAACTCCCGGGCGATGGCCAGCCGCTCCTCCCTCCGGGTGACGTCCTCGGTAATCTCCCGGTTGCGCTCAGCCCACCGGACGAGCACGCCCATGGACACGGCGATGGCGAGGACGAGCCAGAGGACGATGATGCTCTCGACGTAGGCGAAGCGGAGCCCGACCATGGCGATGCCGAAGGCCGCGGCGGCGACACCGGCCGTGGCGCCGGCCGGCTTCTCCTTGCGGGCCATGTCGCTGGCGGCGATCGCCAGTAGCGCGACCTCGGACAGGCCGAACAGTCGGGTGCTCGGCTCGAAACCGGTGATGAGGACGAGGGCGGTGATCCCCGACGACACGGCCGCAACCACGTAGACCACCGGGGCGGGGTGGCGGTAGGCGACGAAGGCGAGGGCGACGCAGATCCCGGCCATGCCCATGGCCGCCACCCGGTAGAGGCCGCCCCACGAGGTGGTCACGTCGGTGAGCACGAATACGCCCATCCCCACGACCTTGCCGATGAGCACGACCGTGGAGAGGACCGTCGCGACGCTGCGGGGGACCTTGGCCATCGGTCCGAGCGTAGGAGGGGTCCGACCGCCAGTACATCCCTCGAAGGGTGGATCCGCCCGGAATCATCCTTTCGGACGATCCGCCGATCCCGAGGCCGGTGGATGACGCGGAGGCCCCCGGTTCGCAGAGTCGGAGGCATGTGGTTCATCGATCTGACACAGGCGATCGGCCTGGGGATCGCGGCGGTCGCAGCGGCCGTCGTCGTCCTCGGCCCCGTGATCATCGAGTTCTTCGAGTCGGTCCCGAGGAAGGCCCGATGAGCGACGCACCCGTCCTCATCGGCAGGGGTCTCACCAAGCGGTACGGCGACGTCGTCGCGCTCGACGGCGTCGACATCGAGGTGTGGCGCGGGGAGTCGCTCGCTCTCACCGGTCCTTCCGGGTCGGGGAAGACGACGCTCCTCCACGTCCTCGCCGGGATCATCCGCCCCGATTCGGGGACGGTGCATCTGGAGGGCCGCCGCATCGACGACCTCGACGACCGGCTCCGCACCCGGATGCGGGCGAGGCATTTCGGCTTCGTCTTCCAGGAGGGCTACCTGGTGCCCGAGCTGACCGCGCTCGAGAACGTGGCGCTCCCGCTCCTCCTGCAGCGCCGGTCGAAGGACGACGCCTTCGCCGAAGCCCGGCGTTGGTTCGAGCCGCTCGGCATCGCCCGCCTGGAGAGGCGCCGGCCGGGCGAGCTGTCCGGCGGACAGGCCCAGCGCGTGGCCATCGCCCGGGCCATCGTCACCGGACCGTCCGTCGTGTTCGCCGACGAGCCCACCGCGGCACTCGACACGGAGACGACGCACCGGACCATGGAGCTGCTGGAACAGGTCACACGCCATGCCGGCGCCGGGCTGGTCGTGGTCACCCACGACCCTGCGGTGGCCGCGCGGTGCGACCAGCAGATGTCCATCCGGGACGGCCGGATCGGAGTGCCGGCATGAAGAACCTGATGCTCGTCGCCCGCTCCCTGCTCCGGGGAGGCGGACGCCGGACCGTGCTCGACCTGGCCCTGACCGTGTTCGGCGTGGCGATCCCCGTCGCCGTGACGCTTCTCGTGCTGGGAGGCATCGCCGGGTTCGCCGAGCGGGAGGACCGGGCCGCGTGGAGGGAGCCCAGCGCAGTCGAGGAACCGGAGGCCACCGCCCTGCAGCGTCTCTCGTACCAGCCCTGGCGCGGCAGCCGCATCGAGGTGGTGGAACTGAGGCGGCTCTCGGACGCCGCTCCGGTCCCGCCCGGGATGCCCCGCTTCCCCGAGCCCGGGGAGGTGTGGGTCTCGCCGGCGGTCGTCGACCTGGCCGGCGACGAGATCCGGCGAATCGAGGCCCGTGTCGGCGGCACCGTGGCCGGCGTCCTCGGTCCGGAGGCCCTGGCCTACTCCGAGGACCTGGTGGCCGCCGTCCGGG
>QGUS01000054.1 GCA_003242515.1 Actinomycetota bacterium | reverse complement strand
CGCAGCGACCCTGGGGCGGAGGATCCGGGTGTCGACCACGTTGCCCTCGCCGTCGGTCACGGTGAACCGCCAGTGGCGGTCGGTGTTGCGTTCGGCGATCTGGCGGGCGATCTGCGCAGGGATCGGGCCCAGACCGGGAATCTCGCCGGCGCTCTCGTCCAGGCCCGCCAGGGTGGTGAGGTCGACGCGGAGCTCGACGGTCTCGTCCCGGCCCGTTTTCCGGCCACCGTCGCGCGTGAGCAGGTCGGTGGCCACGTCGGCCCGGAGTTGATCCATGGTCCGGCGGTCGCCGGCCGCCTTGAGCGACAGGGCGTGGGCGTGGACCCGGTGCCCGATGGCGCGGGCCCGGTCGAGGGGGATGTCGAGGAGATGGACCTCGCCTGTCCCCTCCTCGTGGCGCGCACCCAGAAGGTCCGCTGCTCGACCGTCCGGTCGTAGCGCCGGGCCGCCTTCTCCGGGTCGATCTCCGCGCACCGCTTGCGTATCAGGGTGCGCACCTCACCCGAAGTGAGGTCGGGCAGGTCGGACAGGATCGAGTGGACGACCGCCGCTCGCTCCTCGGCGTCGAGGTTGCGGACGCCGTCGACGACGAGGCGGACCCGGTACAAGTCGATCTGTCCCTCACGGAGCATCGCGAGCAACTCCGGGTACTCCTCGGAGAGGGAGATGGCCAGGTCGACCCGCTGCTCGGCTCCGTGGCGGGTGAGACGGAGCGCGGCCCGTACTTCGTCGGAGGCGAACTCCCAGCGCGGCTCGGGCAGCACGATCCTGTCGTCGTCACGGTCGTGGTCAGGCGGGACACAGCGGGTGATCGACTCAATGGCATCGAGTGATCCGGCCTGGTGGTGGGAGACAAGCCGCTCCCGGGCCTTGAGATAGAGGACGCGATCGTGACCCGGGAGGCAGTCCGGGTCGGTGCGATGGACTAGGACGGCCAAAACGATCGGAGGCAGGTCGTCGACGTCTGCCGGGAAGCCCGGCTCCGGCCAGGGTCGTGACGACTCTCGCTCCGTCAGCTGGTAGGCGTACTCGGCGTCATCCCAGACGGAAGCCCCGTTGCCGATCGGCTCGCCCGCTCGAGCCCCGAGCGATGCCCCGGTCTCGAACATGCCCCGGACACTACGACCCGGGTGTGACAGAACTCGAGGTCAGGGATCAGTCAGCAGGAGCTGACCCCATCATGATCGGAGAGGCCAGGAGCGGAGACGATGAGGTTCCTTCGCCGCACCGGTCGTCAGCTCTCACAGCCGATCCCGTCCTTGTCCCGGTCGAACCGGTGCGGGTCGGGTGGCAGCACCTTGAACCGGCGGTATGGGATGTCGCCGCAGTCCAGGTCGGGCGGTGGCGGCGGGATGCAGACGGTGGGATAGCTCGGGTGGCAGTTGCCCCCGCCGGAGCCTCCGCTTCCGCCCTGCTTCGGCTTGGTGGTCGTGGTGGTCCTGGGTCTGGTGGTAGTGGTCTCCGTGGGCCCCACGACAGGCTGTGCACCAGGTTCCCATGGTGGTCGAGGAGGAACGCGGTGTCGCCTTCGTTGTTCCAGACCGCCCCCTTGGAGCTGCACCAGAAGAGCTTCGACGAGGTGTCGTTCCCGCAGCCGGTGTGGACGGTCACGCTGGCCCCGGCGGCGAGCGTGAAGCCGTCGGGGAATCGGTAGCGGTGGGACGCCGACTCGTCTTTCAGGACCCAGCCGGTCATGTCGACGCCCATCGCTCCCTGGTTGCGGATCACCACGAACTCGCCGTTCAGGTTCTCATGGTCGTTGCCGGGAGCATCCGCTTCGACCTTGGTGATGACGACTTCGTATCCGGCGGACGGGCCGCAGGCGTCCTTCGCCCAGAGGCCGAGGCCGAGCCGCTTCGCCTCCTCCTGGGCGGCATGGAAGCGGCCCGAGAGAGAGGTGTCGGGCGGGTAGTCCCGGGCCAGGGCTGCGCCGCGGCGCACCAGCTCCTCGCCGAGGTTGAGCCGACCCACCCAGACGTGGCGGAGGAGACGGTCGTAGCGGTCGCGGTCGGAGACGTCGGTGGTCAGCCAGACGGTCGAGCCCGGAGGCGCGAGCCACTCGAGGATCGCGGCCGCCTCGGCGGCGAAGCACTCGCCCGGCTCGGGGGAGTTGATCCCGATGAGACGCAGCGGCTCGACGGCTCCGCCCACCCGGACCCGGATGGTGTCGCCGTCGGTGATCGACACCACCATGGCCTGGGTCGCGCCCGACGGGGGAGCGGCGGCCGGGTCACCCGATGAGCCTGCCACCAGCGGTGCGAACAGGAGCTCGGCGCGGTCCACCTCCGGCATCGGGATCGCCCTGGTGGTCGTGGTGGGAGGCAGCGTCGTGGTGGTGGCCACCTCCGTCGTCGTCGTCGGATCCGCGGTGACGGTCGTCGAGGGAAGGGTCGAGGATGTGGAGGGGATGGAGGCGAGTCCGGCGGCTCCGGGGTCCGCCGGTGAGCCGCCGTCGCCGGAGGAGACCGCCGCGACGAAGACCACCGCCCCGGCGGCGATCAGCCCGAGGATCCTCCTGCGTCTCATCGCTCAAGAAATCGGCAGGACCGGGCCGTGGGTTGCTGGGACTGCAGGCCTAATCCAGCGTGGGCACCACGCAGTCGTCCATGCTCCGGCTGGGGCCGCCCGGGTCGAACTGCTGGGTGACCACCTCGATGTCGGGACGGTCCGCCGTGGAGACGAACCGGACCAGCGCGCGGTACACCGCCTCGGCGTAGGCCTGGCGGTAGGTGTCGGTCCTGGCCAGAGACTCCTGGGACTGGCTGGAGATGTAGAGGCCCTCGACGATGACGGCCGGGACCTCGGAGACGGCGATCACGGTGTAGTAGTCGTTGCCATCGCTCCCGATGCGGGCGATGAGGCCGTCGCCGTTCCCGCCCGACCACTCGGCGTCGAAACGGGAGAACGACAGGCGCAGCTCCTCCAGCATCAGGGCCCCGAGCCGCTGCGACTCGGTGTCGAAGGCGGACACGTAGGCCTCGGACCCGGGGGTGTCGCGGCGGTTGGTCGGGCCGCTGTTGTGGTGGATCGAGACGAAGGCGTCGGCACCGACAGCGTTGGCGAGGCTTGCCCGGAAGGTGAGCCCCACCTCGAAGTCGCCGCCGTTGGGGCCGTCCGACGGCCGCGTCGCGATCACCGTGTGTGCCGGGGGGACGGCGCTGCCCGGCATCACCCGCCCGGTCGTCCAGTCGATGTCGTTGGACCGGCCCAGCAGCTCCACCACCCGGGAGGCGACGTCGAGGTTGACCTCCGCCTCGTGGAGGCCCGAAGGGCCTATGGCGCCCTCGTCGGGGGCGCCGTGCCCCGCGTCGATCACGAACACGGCATCCCCGAAGCCCTGGCGGTCGATCAACACGTTCCCGGGGACCACCTGGTCGGCCGAGAGCCAGCCCTCCCGGTTGCAGACGTCGAGCACCCGGTAGCCGCCCGCCTCCTGGGCGAGGACGGCGAACGGGACCTTGGCGGCGCGGGGGATGCCCTCGTAGACGGAGCCGGAGCGGGTGCTCACCCAGCCGGTTCTCGTCGGCCTGGCGTCGACGGCCGTGGTCGTGGTGGTCAGGCCCGCCTGGTTGGCGGGGCCACCGGGTGTGTCGTCCCCGCCGAGGTCCATGAAGACCAGGACACCGACGAGGAGGGTGACCGCGATCAGGACGACGAGTATCGGCTGGTTCCGGCTCAGTGTTCCCCCTGTGGCGACCTACCTCGCTAGGTCACCACAGGTCGCGCCAAATGCCAAAAACCGGGATGCCCGGTCAGCCGAGATGGCGCGGGGGCAGCCCGACGCGGTCCTTCAGGGCCTGGGCCCGATCCCGCACGATCCGCTCGGCGATGCCGCGGGCCGCGTGCCGGATCCACATCGCGGTGTGCGACCCGTCCGTGTAGTCGGCCTCGCCGAAGGCGTCGACGCGCCGCTGCTCGAGGAGCCGGGCCGCCTGGGCGAAGCCACGCTCCGACCCCGGGGTGTAGACGGCGTAGGTGCGGCCCCCGTTCTCCGAGACAACCGAGAACACCGGCACGTCGGACGGCCCGTCGGCGACGTAGATCATGTTCTGGAAGGGGATCCGCCGGTCCTCGCGGGCGATCTTGGCGTTGACGTCGATGTTCGGGTTCTTGTTGGTCCCCTTGTTGATCTCGAAGATCGCCCTGGTCTTCGAGGTGTTGTCGATCACGTAGATGAGCTGCTGGATCTCCGCCTCGGGGGAGAAGAGCCGGCCCTGCTGGTGCTGGTAGCCCGGGGGCGCCACGAGCTCGGTGAACTCGCACGCCCACACGTACTCGACATAGGGAGCGATGGCCGAGCCGAGGATCATCCGCCGCAGGCCGGTCGACACCACGTAGTGCTCGATGGTGATCTGATGCTCCGCGAACACCGGGTCGGCCTCGATCTCCTTGCGGAGGAACTCCATGAAGTCGGGCATCCCCGGGTGGAACTCGATCTCCGCGCCCAGGTCCTCGAGCAGCTGGTTGCTCAGCCCCGGCATCTTCCCCTGGCGGACGTAGGTGAGGATGTGGTTCAGGTACAGGTGGTCGCGCTGGATCAGCTGGGCCCCGTGGCTGCGGTAGAAGTCCTCGAGGCCGTCCACCTCGGCCCAGAACTCCGACTCGTCGATCCCGTAGTGGCGGAACAGGGGGCCCTGCATGTTCCCGGGGATCAGGGTCTTGTCGAAGTCCCAGATCACCGCGATGACGTTCTGGGGGAAGATCTGGCTCGTCACGTCCCATCAAGGCTATCCGGCCTGTGGAAAACCTCAATGGGTACGGTACGGGTGATGTTCGACGTCTACTCCTCGTGCCGCCGCGTCGACCGGGGTGACCTGAGCCTCGCCGTCGCCGACCACGGCCCCGAGGACGGCATCCCGGTGCTCCTCCTCCACGGGTTCCCCGACTCCGCCCGCCTGTGGCGCCACCAGGTCCCGGCGCTCACCGGGGCCGGCTACCGGGTCCTCGCCCCCGACCTCCGGGGCTTCGGCCGGTCCGACCCCGTGACCCCCGACGCCTGCGGCATGGGCGAGCTGGTGGCCGACGCGGTCGCCGTGCTCGACGAGGCCGGCATCGACCGGGCCCATGTCGTCGGCCACGACTGGGGCTCGGCCATCGCATGGGCGATCGCGCTCTCCGCCCCCAAGCGCCTGCGCAGCGTCACCGCGCTCTCGGTCGGTCACCCGACCTCGTTCCGTTCCGCCGGTGCCGCCCAGCTGGAGAAGAGCTGGTACATGCTCTTCTTCCAGTTCGAGGGGATCGCCGAGGCGGCCGTCGCCGCCGACGACTGGAAGTGGCTCCGTCTCTGGAGCCGGTCGTGCGGGGAGGCCGACAGCTGGATCGCCGACCTGAGCCGCCCCGGCCGGCTCGCCTCCGCCCTCGCCATCTACCGGGCGAACTCCCGGCCCGAGACCTATGTGGCGCCGCCGAAGCACTACCCGCCTATCGAACTGCCGGTGATGGGGGTGTGGTCGTCGAACGATCTGGCCCTCACCGAGCGCCAGATGGTCGGCTCCGGAGAGCACGTCGCCGGGGAGTGGCGGTACGAGCGGATCGAGGGCGCCGGGCACTGGATACCGGTCGAGGCACCCGACGCGCTCAACGCGCTGCTGCTCGACTGGCTCGCGGGGAAGTGAGCTCGATCCGTTTCGGCGTCTCTGAACTGCCGCCGGAAGGCATCCCCGACGCCGCGTTCCTGGACTCCCTGGTCGAGCAGGGCCACCGGGCGATCGAGCTCCCTTTCACCAAGGACTTCCCCTGGAAGGAGAAGCGGTGCGAGGAGTTCGGGACCCTCGCCGCCGAGCGGGGCCTCCGGGTGTCGGTCCACGCCCCGTACTTCGCCGGTCTGACCATCCCCGACGAGGACCGCGGCAGGCAGTCGCTGGCCGCGATCGAGCACACCATGAAGCTGGGTCGCTCCCTGGGCGCTCCGGTCGTCGTGGTCCATCTCGGGTCCCGATACGACGAGGACCCCGGGGTGCTCCTGGACCGCATCCGGGGCCGGCTGACCCGGCTGGAGGAGAAGGTTTCGGGCATGGGCGTCGCCCTGGGGCTGGAGACCGCGGGGAACCGGAGCCAGTTCGGGACCCTCGGCGACATCGCCCTCCTCGCCTCCGAGTTCGGTTTCGTCCGACCCGTGATCGACTGGGCGCACATCCACGCCATGACCGGCGGGGGGCTGGCGGACCCGGCCGCGTTCGGCGCGGTGCTCGAGTTCGTGGACGCCTCGTTCCCAGGCTGGATGACCGCCCCGCTCCACACGCAGTTCTCCGACAACGAGTTCGGGCCGTCGGGGGAGATCCGCCACACCGAGTACGGGAGGGGGACGCTCCGCGTCGCCCCGCTGATCCGGGCCGCCCAGGAGAAGGGGGTGTCGATGGTGGTGATCTCGGAGTCCAGGGACGCGGAGAGCCACGAGCGGATCTGGGAGGAGGCCCGGCCGCTCCTGGAGGCCGGGGTGGACCGCTCCGGGCGTCCGCTCGCCGCGTCGGACATCGACTTCCCCCGGCCGGTGACGGTGACCAGGAAGGCGGACCGCTTCGTCCCCGAGGGTCTCGATCGGCCGCTCACCCTCTCCAACGTCGACAAGGTCTTCTTCCCCGACGACGGCTACACGAAGGGCGACCTGATCCAGTACTACGCGTCGATCGCTCCGGTCCTGCTCTCGCACCTGGAGGGGCGGCCCATATCCATGTCCCGGTACCCGGATGGGCTCGCCGGTGGCTCCTTCTACGAGAAGCGCGCTCCCGGGCACCAGCCGTCGTGGATGCGGACGGTGGAGGTGGAGTCCGACTCGATGGGAGGGGTCATCGACTTCCTGGTCGCCGACTCGCCCGAGGCCCTCATGTGGTTCGCCAACATGGGGTGCATCGAGATCCACCCCTTCCACTCCCGTGAAGGGTCGCTGGACTTCCCCGACTACGCCATTTTCGACTTCGACCCGTCGGAAGGAGCCACCTGGGACCAGGTGGTGGCCGCGGCCCGTCTCCTGGAGGTGGCGCTGCGGCAGCTGGGGCTGCGCGGCTACCCGAAGCTCTCGGGCTCGCGGGGCATCCATGTCTACGTGCCTCTCGATCCGGTCCACACCTACGAGCGGGTCCGGCGGTTCGTCGGCGAGGTCGGGCGGTACCTGGCCGCCGCCAACCCGGACGACATCACCATGGAGTGGGACAAGTCGAAACGCGGCGGGAAGGTGTTCATCGACCACAACCGGAACGCCTCCGGCCAGACCGTCGCCGCCCCCTACTCGGTCCGGCCCCGTGCCGGGGCCCCGGTGTCGGCTCCGGTCGCCTGGTCGGAGCTGGGCGGACTGGCCAACGGCGACGTCACCATCGCCAACGTATGGGATCGCATCGCCCGGCACGGTGACCTGTTCGCCCCGGTGATCGCCGGCGGCCAGACCCTCGACGCCGCCGAGCAGATGCTCGGCATCTCCTGACACCTCTGGAGTTCGTTGGTTAGGGTTCCTCCATGGAGCTGTACGCACGGGTCAACATCCTTGGAGGCCGGTCCGTGCGGCTCCCCAAGGGTCGGCTCGACGACGCCATCGTCCTCGACAACGACCCGGTCGGGCGCGCCCGCAGCTGGGCGAGCCAGGGGGTCGACCGCCTCCATGTGGTCGACCTGGACGCTGCCGCCTACGGCGACTACCGCAACCGCGAGCTGATCGGCCGTCTCATTGAGGCAGTGGACGTCCCCGTCCAGGTGGCAGGTGGCATCCGGTCCGAGCTGGAGCTGGAGCGGGTCCTGAACCTCGGCGCGTGGCGCGCCGTGATGGGAACGGCGGCGATCGAGAACCAGATCATGGTGTGGGACATGTGCCGCGAGTACCCGGACCGGGTGGTGGTCTCCATCGACGTCCGGCGCAGCGGCGAGATCGCCACGCGGGGCTGGCTGAAGAACTCGGGGCGGTTCCTCGAGGAGGTCCTCATCGAGATGTCCTCGGCCGGTGTCGCCGCATTCCTCGTCTCCGAGGCCAACAGGGACTCCCTCACCGAGCCGCCCAACTGGGAGATCCTCACCGAGGCCCTCGCCATCGTCGAGGAGCCGGTCATCCAGGCCGGCGGTGTGAGGGACCTCGAGGACCTGCGCCGGCTCACCCAGCTGGAGGCCAACGGGCGCCGCCTGGCCGGCGTGGTGGTGGGCCGCGAGGTGACCGTCGGGCGCTTCACCATCCCCGAGGCCAAGGAGGTGCTCTCCGGTGGAGGGCCGATGCGGGCGCCGGGCGGGATCAGCGTGAGCCGGGTCGCCGTCGGCGTGCGCTCAATGGAAGAGGCCCTCGCCTTCTACATCGGCAAGCTGGGCTTCGAGAAGGTCCGCACCGCGGAGGACGAGAAGGACGCGGTCATCCTCCAGGCCGCGCCGGGCCAGCAGATCGAGCTGGTGGAGGGATCGTCGGGGCGGCCGGACCGTCTCGCCTTCAGGGTCGAGGACCCCGAGCGGTGGCGCAACCACCTGAACCAGGTGGGGATCGAGACGACCCGGCGGGGAGGGGCCGTCGAGCTGTCGTCGCCCGACGGCCTCCTCATCCGGTTGGAGCCTTAGGCCCTCAGGGCCGGAACAGCGTGCGGGACTGCTCCCGCATGTACTGGCGCAGGTACCACGGGCCACCGCCGCCGGTGCCGGAGGTGCCGGAGCCCTTCCAGCCGCCGAACGACTGGATGTCCGGCCACGCCCCCGTCGTGGCGCCGGCCTCGCGGTTCACATAGGTCGTGCCGGCCTGGATCGTGTCGAACCACTTCTCGATCTCGGCCTCGTCTGTGGAGTAGAGACCGGCGGTCAGGCCGAAGATGGTGTCGTTGGCC
>QGUS01000053.1 GCA_003242515.1 Actinomycetota bacterium | reverse complement strand
TTGTGGGCGAGACGGTCACGGTTCATCGGGCCGTGGCCCTTCACCACCCGCCAGAACTCGTCCCAGTCGATCTCGCCGAAGTCGTAGTGCCCTCGCTCCGGGTTCCACTTCAGGTCGGGGTCGGGGATGGTCAGCCCCAGGTACTCGGCCTGCGGGACGGTCATGTCGACGAACTGCTGGCGCAGCTCGTCGTTGGACACCCGCTTGATCTTCCACTGCATCGACTGCTCGGTGTGCGTGGAGTCGCTGTCGTGGGGGCCGAACATCATCAGGGCCGGCCACCACCAGCGGTCGAGGGCGTCCTGGGCCATCTGCTTCTGCTCGGGGGTGCCCTGGCAGAGCCGCATCATGATCTCGTAGCCCTGCCGCTGGTGGAACGACTCCTCCTTGCAGATACGGACCATGGCCCTGGAGTAGGGGCCGTAAGAGCACCGGGTGAGCATGACCTGGTTGGTGATGGCGGCGCCGTCGACCAGCCAGCCGATGGCACCGACGTCGGCCCAGGTCAGGGTCGGGTAGTTGAAGATCGACGAGTACTTGTGCTTGCCCTGGTGGAGGAGCTCCTGGAGCTCGTCGCGGCGGACGCCGAGGGTCTCGGCCGCGGAGTACAGGTACAGGCCGTGCCCCGCCTCGTCCTGGACCTTGGCCATGAGGATGGCCTTGCGGTGCAGGCTGGGGGCCCGGGTGATCCAGTTGCCCTCGGGCTGCATCCCGATCACCTCGGAGTGGGCGTGCTGGGCGATCTGGCGGATCAGGGTGGCCCGGTAGCCCTCGGGCATCCAGTCGGTGGGCTCGATCTTCTCCTCGGCGTCGATCAGAGCCTGGAAGCGCTCCTCCGGTGTCATGCCCGACAGCTTAACCAAACGACCGTTTGTTTGCCCGCAGGGTCCGGGAACCGGGACCGCCGGACCGGGCATCCAAGCGTCATGAGAAGGGCTCTCCTGCTCCTCGCCGTCGTGCTCGCCACACTCTCCCTCTCTCCCCGCCCCGCCCTGGCGTGTGACTGCATGGCGCCGGACCCCATGGACCTGATCGACTCCTCCGAGGCCGTGTTCATCGGGGCGCTCGTCGCCAAGCAGGGGCGCCCCCAGGACATGGAGGTCACCTACGTCTTCCAGGTGAGCGAGTGGGTGAAGTCCGATCTGGGATCCACCGTCGAGGTCGTCTCCGGGCCGAACGGCGCCGCCTGCGGATGGGAGACCCCGGACCCCGGTGCCGAGCTCGGGGTCGCGGTCCGGCTCGACGGCGATCGCCTCACCGGCGGCCTCTGCTCCACCCTGGAGGCCGGGGTGCTGGCCGAGGCCGCGGCCGCCTACACCCCGTCGGGGGACGCGGTGCCCCCGCTCGACCCGGAGGCGATCGGAGCGTCGCCCGAACGGGAGTCGACGGCGTCGGATACGGCCCGGATCGTCTTCGGCCTGATCATCCCGGCCGCGGTGGCCGGCATGGCGGTCTCGACGAGCCGCCGCAG
Organism: Actinomycetota bacterium; assembly: GCA_003242515.1. Lineage (GTDB taxonomy): Bacteria > Actinomycetota > Acidimicrobiia > Spongiisociales > ZC4RG35 > ZC4RG35. Next base: position 7,322 of record QGUS01000053.1, on the reverse strand, counting down.
GCGCTCCCCGTCAATCGAAGAGCAGTGACAGGCAGGTGAGGCCGCCGTCGGCCTTCTGGAACTCGGTGGTGTCCGTCGGGACCACCTTGAAGCCGGCCGCCTCGACCGCGGCGATGATCCCCGGCGTGTTGGCGGTGACCGCCACCCGGCCGTCATGGAGGCGGAGGGCGCTGCCCGTCTTCTCCGCCGGGGGCTTCTCCACCAGGCGGTAGCCGGCGAACGCCGCCGGGTCGACGCAGTCGGAGGCGATCAGCAGCGTCCCGTCGTCCAGCGGCACGACCGCAGACTTGAGATGGAGCACCCTGGAGACCGGCACCCCGACGACCCGGAAGCCGTGGGGCTCGGCGAACGAGGCGAACTGGCGGATCCCCTCCTGGTCGGTGCGGGCGGAGATGCCGATGAAGACGTCCTTCCCGACCCTCATCACGTCGCCGCCGTCGATCGTGGCCGGCTCGGTGATCCGGTGGACGGGCATGAAGGCCGAGAGGGCCTCTGCCACGGGCCCGACCTCGGGTTTGCGGGTGTCGGCGCCGGGACGGGTGGCGATGGCGAAGCCGTCCAGCACCACGGCGGTGTCCTCAATGAACGGGCAGTCGGGGCAGTTCTCGTCGGCCGGGATGACCGTGACCTCGTATCCGGCTCCCTCGAGCATCCGGCGGTAGGCGGCGTGCTGCTCCCTGGCCCGGGCGACGTCGAGGACGGGGCGCTCGCCCATGGTCAGGGCGTCGACGAAGGAGTCGGGGACCTCGCGAACGAACGCTCTCGGCATCTCCCGAGCCTAGGCAGCCCCGGCGCCCCAGACGAAAACGCCGTCGTCGAACCGGGCGGGATGGACGGCCACCACCCACGACGGGTCGAGCGCCCCGTAGAGGTGCGGGAACAGCTCCCCGGTCCCGCCGTCCTCCATCTTCGTCTCCACCCCTGCAGCCGCCGCGGCCACGACGTCGATCTCGAGCACGACCAGCGGGCCGGGGTGGTCGGCGTAGACGAAGCCGGCGACCCGCCGCACCTGGTCGTCGGTGGCTGAGCAGTGGATGAAGCCCACCTGGTCCAGGGTGGCGCCGCGGGTCGACCACCGGTACGCGCCGGCTGCCTTCCCCTCCTCCCACTGGGCGAGGTCGGCGATGTGGAACACGGTCGTCATGCCAGGGCCACCAGGTCCAACAGGTCCTCGTCGAAGAAGCGCATCTCCCCCTCCGGCATGAGGATGGCACGGTCGGGCCCGAGCTGGGCGACGAAGTCGGTGTCGTGGCTGACCAGCACCACCGTTCCCTCGTAGAGCGTGAGGGCGTCGAGCAGCGCCTCCCGGGCCTGCGGGTCGAGGTTGTTGGTCGGCTCGTCGAGCAGCAGGACGTTGGGCCGGGCGACGAAGAGCATCGCCAGCGCCAGCTTCGTCTTCTCGCCACCCGACAGCGTCCCGGCGTCCTGGTCGACCTTGTCGGCCAAGAGGAACAGGCCGAGGACCGACCGCAGCGTCTGGTCGGGCAGGCGCGCCACGGACCGCATGTGGTCGATGACGCTCACCCCCGTCCGGATCTGCTCGTGCTCCTGGGCGTAGTAGCCGAGGCTCGCCTTCGGGCCGATGGACACCTCCCCGAGGTCGGGTGTCTCCACCCCGGCCAGGATGCGGAGCAGGGTCGTCTTGCCGGCGCCGTTGAGACCGAGAATGAGCATCCGCTCTCCCCGCTCCACGGCGAACTCGACGTCCACGAACACGACGTTGTCGCCGTAGGCCTTGGCCAGCCCGGTGGCGGCAAGCGGGACCCGGCCCGACGGCTCCGGCTGGGGGAAGTGGAGACGGACCGACGGTCCCGACCTCTGGACGTCGACCAGCTCCCTCTTGAGACGCTCCACGCGGGTCTCCATGGCCGACGCAACCCGGGCCATCCGGGCGGTGCGGCCCTTGAAGCGCCGGATGTTCTCCTCGAGCCGGCCGATGACCTCCTCCTGGTGGCGGCGGGTCCGCTCCAGCTGCTCGCGCCGGCGCTCGCGCTCCTCCAGGTAGTGGGAATAGTTGCCGCGGTACGACTCGATCTTCCCGTTCTCCAGGGCCAGGACGGAGGTGATCGCCTCGTCGAGGAGCGGGAGGTCGTGGGAGATCACCAGCACCCCACCCTTGTAGGAGGTGAGCCAGTCGATGAGCCACGCCTTGGCGTCGAGGTCGAGGTGGTTGGTGGGCTCGTCGAGCAGCAGGATGTCGGTCTCGGCGAACAGGATCCGGGCGAGCTCGACCCGGCGCCGCTGGCCGCCGGACATGGTCCGCACGAGCTGGTGGAGCTCGTCGGGACCGATGCCGAGGCTGGCGGCGATCCTCTTGGCGTCCGCCTCCGCCGCCAGGCCACCCTTGGCCTCGAACTCGTCGAGGAGGCGGCTGAACCGGGCGATGGCGCGGTCACGCTCCTCCCCGTCCAGCTCTTCGATCCTCTGCCGGGCCTCCTCGATGCGGCGCTGCATCGCCCCGATCTCGCGGGCCATGAGGATCCGCTCCAGGGCGGTGGCGTCGGGGTGCTCCAGGTCGGGCAGGTCCGCCTCCTGGGAGAAGTAGCCGATCCTCCCCGAGCGGAGGATGACGCCGCCGGCCGGCTCCAGCTCGCCGTGCAGGGTCCGCATCAGCGTCGTCTTGCCGGCTCCGTTGCGGCCCACCAGGCCGATCTTGTCGCCCGCCTGCACGCTGAAGGAGGCATCGCGGATCAGGGTCCGGATGCCGGCTTCGATGACGAGGTCGCGGGCGATGAGCATCTTCGGAAAGGGGCCGCCGAGTGTACGGAGGCGCCCACGGCAACCGCCCCGAGTTTGCAGCGGGACGGCTATGTTGCGCCGGTGCCCTCGCAGAGCTTCCGCCACACGGCCCGCAGCGACGCGTCGCCGGCGACCGTCTGGGCGGCCCTCGACGACGAGACCACCTGGACCCGTATCCCCGGAGTCGACCGCATCGTGGCCGCCTCGCGGGGCCCGGACGGGACGCTCACCGGGTTCACGTTCCAGGCCAGCGTCGGCGGCCAGGCCTACACGGGGAAGGCCACCCTGGGCGAACGGGTGGAGCCGGAACGGGTCCTCTGGCTGATCAGCTCGCCGGACCTCGGCGGCTCCGTGGGCGTGACCCTCTCCCCCGACGGTGCCGGCACCAGCATCACCGTCGACCTCACCGTCCGGGCCGAGGGCTTCCTGGCGTCGATGCTCCTGCCCCTCGTGGCGTCGGCCCTGGGGAGGGGCTTCCCCGAGGCGGTCGAGGAGTTCGCCGCGTCCTTCGTCTCCTGAACCGAGGGGCCTTCCCGGGCATCTAACATCCCCCGCTTCCCGAGGAGGATCGATGGCGCGGATCGGCCTGGAGGCCTGGAAGGAGCATGACGCCTGTGGCGTCGGGTTCATCGCAGCGCGCGACCTGAAGCCAAGCTTCCACCTGCTCCGTCTCGCCGTCGAGTGCCTGCAGCGCCTCGACCACCGGGGAGCGAAGACCGCCGACGGCACCGGCGACGGGGCCGGGCTGATGACCCAGATCCCGGTCAAGCTCATCTCCCGCGAGCTGGCCGCCCGCGGCAAGCAGGTCGACCCGGCCCGCCTCGGCATCGTCGTCTGCTTCATGCCGCCGGAGGAGGCGGCCGCCTGCCGCTCCCTGGTCGTCGAGTCCCTCGAGGCCGAGGGCATCGAGCTGATCATGTGGCGGTCGGTCCCCTGCGATCCCGGCGTGCTCGGCGACTACGCCCGGGACGTCATGCCCGTCATCGAGCAGGCGGTGGTCACCGCCGACCTCGAGGGCGACGACCTGGAGCGGGCGCTGTTCCTGGCCCGCAAGCGGATGGAGCGCGAGGCGCCCGCCGGCTTCTCCATCCCCTCGGCGTCGAGCCGGGTGGTGATCTACAAGGGCCTGTTCACCGCCAGCCGCATCGCCGACTTCTACTGGGACCTCCGGGACCCCGACTTCGAGACCGCCTTCGGCCTGTTCCACCAGCGGTTCTCCACCAACACTCATTCCTCGTGGGACAACGCCCAGCCGTTCCGGGTCCTGGCCCACAACGGCGAGATCAACACGATCCAGGCCAACCGGTCGTGGATGAAGGCCCGTGAGCGCGGCGCCACCCCAGGCGTGTGGGGCGACCGCCTCCAGGACGTGTTCCCGTTCCTCCAGCCCGGGCTCTCCGACTCGGCCAGCCTCGACAACGTCTTCGAGCTGCTGCTGCGGAGCGGCCGAACCCTCCCCCACGTCAAGGAGATGCTGATCCCGGCAGCGTGGGAGAACGTCGGCGACCTGCCGCCGGAGCTGGAGGCCTTCTACACCTATCACGCCTTCCTCACCGAGCCGTGGGACGGGCCCGCCGCCATCGCCGCCTGCGACGGCGTCTCGCTGCTCGCCGGCATGGACCGCAACGGCCTCCGCCCGGCCCGCTGGACGATCACGCCCGACGTCCTCATCGTCGCCTCCGAGGCGGGCATCTGCCCCGAGGAGGAGTCGAAGGCGGTCGCCACCGGCCAGCTCGGCCCGGGCGAGGTCATCTTCTTCGACGGTCGCACCGGCGAGATCCGGCACTCCGAAGAGGTGAAGCGGCAGCTCGCGGCGGAGCTCCCCTACGCCGAGTGGGTGAACAAGGAGACCGTGAAGATCCGCGCCCCGTTCGACGACGAGCGGGACACCCGCTTCGACGCCGACGCCCTGGCCCGGGTCTTCGACTACACCGCCGAGGAGCGGCGTCTCATCCTGGGCCCGATGGCGCTGGGCGCCACCCCCACGGGCTCCATGGGTGACGACACCGGCCTGGCGGTCCTCGCCGACCACCCGCGCCGGCTCTCCCGGTACTTCCACCAGATGTTCGCGCAGGTGACCAACCCGCCGGTCGACCCCATCCGGGAGCGGCTGGTCATGTCCCTGCGCATCCAGCTCGGCAAGCGCGGCCCGATCCTCGAGGACTCCCCCAGCCAGGCGCATCTCATCGAGCTGGCCAGCCCGATCCTCTCCGACGCCGAGCTTGAGGCGGTGGTCCGCTCCGGCGACCGCCGGTTCTTCTCGCACTGGATCGCCTGCACCTGGCCGGCGTCCGAGGGTCCGGCCGGCATGAAGAAGCGGATCGACGAGATCTGCGCCGAGGCCGCCGACGCCGTCCGGCTCGGCGCCACGATCCTCGTCCTGTCCGACCGGGAGACCGACTTCGACAACGCCCCCATCCCGATCCTGCTGGCGCTGGGGGCCGTGCACCACCACCTGATCGACGAGGGCATCCGCGGCGACGTCTCCATCGTCGTCGTCTCGGGCGAGCCCCGGGATGCCCACGACATCGCCACCCTGATCGCCTTCGGGTGCTCCGCCGTCCACCCCTACCTGGCCATCGACCAGGCGATCCAGCTCGCCCGGGAGGGAGCCATCGACGTCGACCCGGTCACCGCCCAGGAGAATCTGCGGCGGGCGCTGGAGAACGGCCTGCTGGCGATCATGTCCAAGATGGGCATCTGCACCCTCTCCGGCTACCGCGGGTCGGAGCTCTTCGAGGTGATCGGCCTCTCCGAGAAGGTCTGCCGGAAGGCGTTCCGGAACGCCCCGCGGCGGCTGCGCGGCATCGGCTTCGACGAGATCGCCGCCCGCGCGCTCATCCTCCATGCCCGGTACAACGACGAAGGCCTGCGCTCCGGCGGCTTCTACAAGCACCGTCGCGGCGAGGAGTTCCACATCACCGGGCCAAAGATCGTGCTCGACCTGCAGAAGTCGGTGCGGTCGGGCGAGCGCGAGGCCTGGGACCGGTACCTGCAGACCATCTCCGACCGTCCGCCCGCCCTGGTGCGCGACCTGATCGACTTCGTCAAGGCCGACCCCATCCCCGTCGAGGAGGTGGAGCCGGCGGAACGCATCATGCGCCGGTTCACCACCGCCGCCATGTCGATGGGCGCCCTCTCCAGGGAGGCCCACGAGACGCTGGCGGAGGCGATGAACACCATCGGCGCCATGTCCAACTCGGGCGAGGGCGGGGAGGACCCCGAGCGCTTCGGCACCCCCCGCAACTCGGCGGTCAAGCAGTTGGCCTCGGCCCGCTTCGGCGTCACCCCGGGCTACCTCAACTCGGCCGAGGAGATCCAGATCAAGATGGCGCAGGGGTCGAAGCCCGGCGAGGGCGGGCACCTGCCCGGCCACAAGGTGACCCCGGAGATCGCCCGCCTGCGGCACACCAAGCCGGGGATCGGCCTGATCTCTCCCCCGCCCCACCACGACATCTACTCGATCGAGGACCTGGCCCAGCTCATCTACGACCTGAAGTCGTTCAAGCCGGAGACCCGGGTCTCGGTGAAGCTCGTCTCCGAGCCCGGCGTCGGTGTCATCGCCGCCGGCGTGGCCAAGGCGGGCGCCGATGTGATCACCGTCTCGGGCTCCGAGGGCGGCACCGGCGCCTCCCCCCTGGTCTCGATCAAGCACGCCGGGGCCCCGTGGGAGCTGGGCATCGCCGAGACGCACCAGACCCTCGTGGCCAAGGGCATGCGGTCGTTCGTCACCCTCGAGACCGACGGCGGCCTCCGCACCGGCCGTGACGTGGTCATCGCGGCCCTGCTCGGCGCCGAGCGGTTCGGCTTCGGCACGCTGCCGCTGCTGGCCCTCGGCTGCAAGATGGTCCGCCAGTGCCACCTCAACACCTGCCCGGTGGGCATCGCCACGCAGGACCTCGACCTCCGGGCGAAGTACGAGGGGTCGGTGGAGCAGGTGATCGTCCTCTTCCGGCACCTGGCCGAGGAGATCCGCCACCACCTGGCGTCCCTGGGCGTGCGGTCGATGGACGAGATCATCGGCCGCTCCGACCTGCTCCGGGTCGTGGACACCAGCCATCCGCTGGCTCCCGACCTGGCCGCCCTGCTGATCAATGCCAAGGCCCGTCGCCGTCACAACGGCTACCGCCGCTTCCCGGCGTCCCGCCTGGCGGAGCGGATCTCCGCGGACGCCTCCGAGGCGATCCGGACGGGCGAGCCCATCGAGCTGGCCTACCCGATCGAGAACATCGACCGCACCGTCGGCGCCCGGCTCTCCGGCGAGATCGTCGCCCTCCACGGCGACGCCGGCCTCCCGGAGGACACGATCCGGATCCGGCTCCACGGAACCGCGGGCCAGAGCTTCGGCGCATGGTTGATCGCTGGAGTCCGGATGGACCTGGCCGGCACCGCCAACGACTTCGTGGCCAAGGGCATGGCCGGCGGGTCGATCTCGGTCGCCCCGCCACGCCCCGGGGGGACCCTGCCTCCCGCCGCCGGCAACGCCGTCCTCTACGTCGCCCCCGGCGGGAGAGGGCTGACCGCCGCCCCGGCAAGGCAGCCGTTTGCCCGCCGCAACATCTGTCTTCTACACAACTCTAAGT
>QGUS01000314.1 GCA_003242515.1 Actinomycetota bacterium | reverse complement strand
TTTGTCAGATTGGCGGGGGCCGCTACCCGACCGGCTGGTTCCCATCGGCCTGCCCGCGGGGGCGGTGGCGGTGGGGGTGTGTCGTGCCGAGACCTTCGCCCCCGAGCGGATGGCGCTGCTCGCCGCCGTGGCGTCGGGCCGGTCGGGGCGGCTCCACTTCACGTACGCCGACCCGGACACCGCCACTGACGTCAGGCGCACCTTCCCCTGGGCACGGTCGCTGGTCGTGGTGGCCGTCGACTACTCGACGGTGGCCCCCTCCCCCGCTCCCCGCGGCGCGATCGTTGCCCGGGCCGCCACCGCTGACCACTATCGGCTCCTCGACGGTCCACTGGGGGCCATCCAGGAGGTGCTCGCCGCGGCGGGCCAACGGGCGGAGCGGATCGCCGATGACTCCCGCTTCGTCGACCGGGCGGCGGCGCTGCGGGCCGGGATCGGCTGGCGCGGCCGATCCACGATGGTCCTCACTCCGGGCCCGGGACCGTGGACCCTCCTCGGCGCGGTGGTCACCGACGCCGACCTCGACCCGACGGCCAGGATGGCCCGGGACTGCGGGAGGTGCACCGCCTGCCTCCCCGCCTGCCCGACCGGCGCCCTCGATGGGGAGCACCTCGACGCCCGGCGCTGCATAGCCGCCTGGCTGCAGTCGCCCGGGGTCATTCCCCACTGGATCCGGCTGGCGATCGGACGCCGCATATACGGGTGCGACGAGTGCCTCGTCTCATGCCCGCCGGGCCGTCCCGCCCTCCGAGCCGCCGGAGCCACCACCCTGGAGATCCCCTTCGCCGACCTACTCGCCGCCACCGACGCCGAGCTCCTGGAGCGGTTCCCCTGGTGGTACGTGCCGCGCCGGGACGCCCGCCACCTCCGTCGCAATGCCCTGATCGCAGCCGGCAACTCCCGGGAACCCGAGGCGGTGCCGGGCATCATCGGCCACCTCGACCACCCCTCGTCCGTGATTCGGGGGCATGCTGCGTGGGCGCTGGCGCGCAGCCTGGGCCGGGGCGCCGTGCCACACCTGGAGCGCCGGCTGGCCGTGGAGACGGTGGTCGAGGCCCGAGAGGAGGTGCTCCTGGCGCTGCTCATGGTCGAGGAGCCGAAGCGGTACTCCGCCCTGGTGACCCCCGATCCGGCCGATCCCGCGCCCATCTACTCTGGCGCCATGGCAGCCAAGCGGGAGCCCGTCACCCCGGCCGTCCGGGCCATCCGCGCCGCCGGAATCGTTCACGTCCCCCACGTGTTCGACTACGACCGCCACCCTGGGGCGAAAGGGGCCGCCGAGGCCATCGGGGTGGACCTGCACCTCACCGTCAAGACCATCGTCTTCGCTACCAGCGATGGTGACGGGGTGTTGGCGCTGATGAACGGCGACCGCGAGGTGTCGGAGAAGAAGCTGGCGCGCCTGATGGACGTGAAGTACGTGAAGCCCGCCGCTGCCGACCAGGCCCGGAAGTGGACGGGATACGAGTTCGGCGGGACCTCCCCCTTCGGCACCCGCACCACCCTTCCGGTGTTCTGCCACGAGGAGGTGGCAGAGTTGGACCGCATTTACATCAACGCCGGGAGCAGGGGATTCCTCGTGGAGATGGCGACCTCCGACCTGCTTCAGATCCTCCAGCCCACGGTCGCCGACATCGCTTCCTGAGCCCAGAAAAAAGGGGGGCAGGACTGAAGGCCGCGCCCGGTTTCAGGGGTTGTATAGTCGCTGTCACGCAAAGTAGAAGACCTTTCCGCATATAGGAACGGAGGTTGCCACTGAGCCTGATCGAACTCCGCGACGTCTCCATCACCTACGGTGAAGGGAACGGAGCGGTTCTCGCAGTCGATTCCCTCAACCTGACGGTCGAGGAGGGCGAGTTCGTCTGCCTTCTCGGCCCCTCCGGTTGCGGAAAGTCCACGGCCCTCAAGGCGATCGCCGGCCTCATCCCGATCCACAGCGGCACCTCGGTGTTCGGTCCCGCCGCCCAGAACCCCAGCGACCGGTTCGTGGTGTGGCAGGAGGCGACCCTCATGCCCTGGAGGACGATCCTCCGAAACGTCACCTACCCCCTCGAGCTGAAGAAGGTCGACAGGGCGACCGCCCGCGAGAAGGCGATGAAGCAGCTCGAGGCCCTGGGGATCGCCGAGTTCGCCGACAAGTACCCCCGGCAGCTCTCGGGCGGCATGCGTCAGCGCGCCGGCATCGCCCGGGCACTGGTCGCCGACCCGAACGTGCTGCTGATGGACGAGCCATTCGCCGCCCTCGATGCCCAGACCCGGCGGCTGCTCCAGGAGCAGCTCCTCCAGCTCTGGAACGAGGTGCGGAAGACAGTGA
>QGUS01000313.1 GCA_003242515.1 Actinomycetota bacterium | reverse complement strand
TTCGGGGGGTCGGGGATTTGTATAAAGAGCAAGTGAAGGGCCTCGAGGTGGACTACGTCCAGCTCGCTTCCGTGGACACGATGCAGCCGGTTGCCGAGCTGTCCGGCCCGTCGGTTCTGGCGGTCGCCGCCTACGTGGGGCCGGTGCGTCTCATCGACAACGTGATCTTCGACTTCGTCGACGGACGGCCGGTCCCGGACCGGGGCGTCTTCCTGGATGAGCCGAGCAGCCTGACGAGGCTGCCATGATCTGGGGCCACCGATGAGCTCCGAACACCCGCTGATCGCCGCACGCCGCGCCAAGCACGAGAGGGTGCTTGCCGCCGGGGGCTATCCGACCCGCTTCGAGCGCACCCACCGCGCTGCCGACATCCACCGCGAGCACGGTGACCTTCCGCCCGGGACCGAGACCGACTTCCGGGTGACCGTCGCCGGCCGCCTCATGCTCCACCGCTCCTTCGGCAAGCTCCAGTTCGGCACTCTGGACGACTGGTCGGCGACCATCCAGCTCTTCGTTGACGTCGCCACCGTCGGCCAGGAGCTGGCCGACCGCTTCGAGGACCTCGACCTGGGCGACTGGGTGGGCGCCACGGGCACCGTGATGACCACCCGCAAGGGCGAGCTCAGCGTGCGGGTCGAGGAGCTGGTGCTGCTGCAGAAGGCCCTCCGGCCCCTGCCCGACAAGTGGAAGGGACTCCACGACATCGAGATGCGGAGCCGCCGCCGTTACGTCGACCTCATGGTCAACCGGCGCTCCAGGGAGGTGGCGCTCGCCCGGGTCCAGACCGTCTCCGAGCTGCGCCGGCAGTTCCAGGAGCGCGGGTTCGTGGAGGTGGAGACCCCCATCCTCCTCGCCGAGGCCACAGGGGCGAACGCCCGCCCGTTCCTGACCTACCACAACGCCCTGGGCCAGGACATGCAGCTGCGGATCGCCACCGAGCTCTACCTGAAGCGGCTCGTCGTCGGCGGCATGGAGCGGGTCTTCGAGATCGGCCGGATCTTCCGCAACGAGGGGATCGACTCCACCCACAACCCCGAGTTCACGATGCTCGAGGCGTACCAGGCCTTCGCCGACTACACCGACATGATGGAGCTCGTCGAGGGCGTCCTCCCCGCCGTCTGCCGCGAGGTGACCGGCGGCACCACCATCATCTTCCGCGGCCGGGAGCTGTCCCTCGCCGGCCCGTACCGCCGGGCGAGCATGGCGGAGCTCGTCTCCGCCACTGTCGGCCGGGAGGTGTCGATGGACACGCCGGCGTCGGAGCTCGCGGGGATCGCCACGGGCCTCGGCATCGAGGTCGACCCGGCCTGGACCACCGGGAAGCTGATCTCCGAGATCTACGAGGAGGCGGTCGAGCACACGATCTGGGAGCCCACCTTCGTCACCCACCACCCCGTGGAGGTGAGTCCCCTCGCCCGCCGCAACCCGGACGACCCCCGGGTCACCGACCGCTTCGAGCTGGTGATCGCCGGCTCGGAGTACGTGAACGCCTTCAGCGAGCTCAACGACGCCGACGACCAGCGGTCCCGGTTCGAGGAGCAGGCCCGGGCCCGTGCCGCCGGCGACGAGGAGGCGCACCCGATCGACCTGGACTACATCATGGCCCTGGAGTACGGCCTGCCCCCGACCGGTGGCCTCGGCCTCGGCGTGGACCGGCTCGTCATGCTCCTCACCGGGGAGGAGCACATCAGGGAGGTGATCCTGTTCCCGACGCTGAAGACGATCCCGCACGAGGAGGAGGAAGAAGAATGAACCTGGTACTGAGACTCGTCGTCACCGGGGCGGCCCTGTGGTCCGCCGTCTACCTGGTGCCCGGCCTGGAGCTCGACGGGAACTTCCTCGACTTCGTGTTCGTGACGGCCATAGTGCTGCTCGCCAACGGGGTCGTGAAGCCCATCATCAACTTCTTCAGCCTCCCGCTGATCCTGCTGACCATGGGGCTGTTCCTGCTGGTGACCAACGCCATCGCCCTTCAGATCGCGGTGTGGCTGTCGGGCGCCTTCGGTCTGGGCTTCACCTCGAGCGGGTTCTTCTGGGCGACCTTCCTGGGCGCGCTGGTCGTCAGCGTCGTTCGGATGATCCTGGAGAAGATCCTGACCGACTGACCCGGCCCGACCCCCGGGTCGGTCGGGTGTCCCGTACGCCGACCGTGCCCGCGGGCGCGTCGCCGTGAGTTCCCGAAGGCCTACGACCTGACCGCTTCGACCCGGTCGAGCAGGTAGTCGCCCAGCGTGACCAGGACCGACCGGGCCCCGGAGCCGGGGGGCGGGTCGAGGGGGGGGCGGTCCCTTAAAAACATTTGACGCTGCCACCGA
>QGUS01000312.1 GCA_003242515.1 Actinomycetota bacterium | reverse complement strand
ACCGACGAAAGAAGACGGATGACCCAGGGTTCCTACGAACCGGGACCGCCGCGACGCAACCCGCTGCTCGGATACGTGCTGACCGCCGTGTTGATCGCACTGTTGATCTTCGCCCTGGCCTGGCTGCTCGACCCCGACCGGGGGAGCGGCACCACGGTGCCCGGCGGCACCACCACCACTGACCAGACCGGCCCGGACGAGGGCACGGGCACCACGGTCACGGCGCCTCCGGCATCAACCACGATGCCCGAGACATCGACGACGGGCAGCTGACGGGTCGATCAGCCCGGCTGATCAACCCACTTCAAGTACCTCCCGGAACTGCATACGATCGTGGACGACAGAGAACAAGGATGACTCATGGCTGAGGACTACCCGCCGATTCTCGACGCGGCCCAGGTCGCGGAGCTTCTGGGCATGAACGTCCAGATGGTCCGGCGCTACGCCCGCGAGGGGCGGCTGCCCGCCTATAAGCTCCCGGGTGGGCGCACCTTCAAGTTCTTCCGCGACGAGATCTACGAGTTCATCCGGGCACATCCTGCGGCGGCCGAGGGGCAGCGGCAGGATGATGTCAGCGAAGAGAAGATCTGAGGATCCCGAGAACCAGCCCGGTGGGCACGTAGAGCGTCCGCTCGTCCGCGTCCACCAGCTCGATGTGGTCCTTAGCGACCACGCTCACCCGGCCGATCACGACCTCCCCGTTGGGGAGGGCGAGCCGGACCATCCCGCCCTGTTCGGCCGCCTCGGCGAGCCGGGCCGTCATCGTCTCCTCCGTAGCCACCGCACCCGTCGGCTCCCCGGCCCCGGGCAGGATCGACCAGTACCCGGCATCGAGCCGGACCGTCGCCGTCTGCCCCGCCCCCTCGATGACCATGTGGTCGGCGCCGCCACCGGTCACCAGGCCGCTCATGGTGTGGCCGGAGAACTGCACGGTCACGCGGGCTCCCCGGTTGACCAGGTCCTTGGCGACCATCGCCAGGTCGAAGCGCCGGCGGTCGTAGACGGCCGTCAGTCGCTCGTCCTCGGCGGCCTCCTCGGCGAGCTCACGCCCCAGGTGGCTGCGGAGGCCCGCCAGATCCGGTTCTCGTTCGTAAGTCATCTTTTCGCGCTCCCGACATCGCTCGGGCAACGTGAGATAGGTTCGGAAGGGTGACCCAGAGACCTTCTCTCCTGGCGAGGGAAGCGGGCACCTCGCAACCGGCCAACCGGCGTCGGAGGCGCCGTGTCTCGGCGTCTCACGTCCTCATCGCACTCGCCGTCGTCCTTGCCTTCGTGCTGAACATTCTCGCCCTGAGGGACCGGGACGCAAGGGTGCTCGTGGCGGTGGCCTACCAGCCCATCGCCTCGGGGTCGGTCCTGACCCGCGAGATGATCCGGCTGGTCCCCGTCGACGCCGGGTTCGCCGCTCTCGGCACCATGGTCACGGAGGACCGGCTCGACGAGAGCATCGGGTCGGTGGTGGTGCGTTCCGTGCCGCGTGACGCCGTCATCGACCTGGCGTCTCTGGCCCCCGCCGACTCGGGGTCCGGGAAGCGGCTGATGAGCGTGGCGGTCGAAGAGTCCCGGGCCGCGGGCGGGATGCTGGTGCCCGGGGACCGGGTCGACGTGATCGCGGTCCTCGACGGGAGGCCGGTCTTCGTGGTCGCCGGGGCCGAGGTGGTGGCGGTGCCCGAAAGGGGGTCGGGTGCCCTGGGTCGAGAGTCGTTCGGTGTCGTGCTGGCGGTGGACGCCGACGAGGCCCTGGCGCTGGCACGGGCGATGGCAGAGGGGCGGATCGACCTGGTGCGCTCGACCGGTGCACCCGAAGTGGGGGCTGTCGCAGATGGGACGGGTTCCTGAGGTCGCTCTCGCCGCCTCGGCGCGCTCCTGGCCCGACCGGCTCCACCGGCACGTCCTCGACCACGGCGGGGCGCGGGTGGCCGGCAGGTTGCTCACGGCCACGCAGGCACTGGAGGCGTCCTACGACGTCCTGATCATCGACGACATCTGCTCCTTCCTCAGCCCCGGTTTGGTGGCCAGGCTGCGTCGCGAGGGACGACAGGTGCTGGGCGTCTTCGACCGTGACGACGGGCCGGACGCCAAGCGTCGGCTGCTCGAGTGCGGCATCGGTGACGTCATCGAGGCCGATGCCACCCCGGACGAGTTCCTCGCCCAGGTAACGGCGCTCCTCGACGCGGCGGTCCCCCGGGCGGACGCCCCTGTCGGGGGCGGCGGGGGAAGGGTGATCGGGGTGGCGGGCATCACTGCCGGGGTCGGCGCCACCGAGATCGCCACGGGACTCGCCTGGCGGCTCTCCCGCATGGGCGGCAACGTGC
>QGUS01000052.1 GCA_003242515.1 Actinomycetota bacterium | reverse complement strand
CGAGCTGCGCGCCTCGACACAACCCGTGGGCGTACCGGCGCCTGGTGGTCGACGTGGCCAGCCAGTTCGTCTCCGATGGGCCGATCCTGTGGGAGGTGGAGCCGATCCAGGGCGACGTGCCCATCGACTCGCTCGGCGGCGGGCTGGCCACGGAGGGGCGGGTCATCGTCCTGGTGAACGGCGGCACCGCGTCGGCCGCCGAGATCCTGGCCGCGGCGTTGCGGGACCGCCGGGACGCCGTGGTGTTGGGCACCCCCACCTTCGGTAAAGATGCCGTGCAAATAGCCTTCGACCTGCGCAACGGGGGCCGTCTCCATGTGGCAGTGGCACGCTGGCTGTCCCCCGGTGGAGCATCCGTCGGGAACGGCGGGCTGCAGCCCGACGTCGAAATGGAGTTGCCCCAGGACATGACCCTCGACGATCTGATCCAGGCCGCCGTGGAGGCGGCGCGGTGAGACGCCTCGCCGCCCTTCTGGCCGTCCTCGCCCTGTTCGTCGCCGCCTGCGACCGGCCCGCAGCCACCACGACGACCACCAGCCCCGTGACGACCGTGACCACCGTGGTCACCGGGTCCAACGGCGACGGGCGCGAGGTGGTGATGCCCGACTGCTCGACCTCCCCCGAGGAGGTCCGCATCGTCTGCGAGGTCGTCGATCTCGTCACGACCAACTACGTCGACCCGATCGGCGCCGCCGACCTGGCCCGCGCCGCCGTCGAGCAGCTCGAGGAGCTGGCGACCGGCAAGACGAACGACCCCCTCACCTGCCCGCTCCCGGCGACCGAGTTCCGCCCGGTCTGCGAGGCCGCCGCATCGCTCGGGCTCGACGACGCCACGACCGCCGAGGCGATCGTCACCGCCCTGGTCGCCGGGGCCCTCGACGTCTACTCGGGATACATGGACCCGGAGACCGTCGAGCGGCTCGAGGAGGAGGACACCGGCCAGATCGAGGGCATCGGGGCGCTGGTCAACGCCGAGGACGAGACCATCGAGGGCGACAACAAGACCTGCACGATCATCTCCGAGACCTGCCGGGTGATCATCCGGGGCACCTTCGAGGGGGCTCCGGCCCGCGAGGCCGGACTCATGGCCGACGACGTGATCCTCGCCGTCGACGGCGAGGCGATCACCGGCCTGAGCCTCGACGAGGTGACCTCCCTGGTCCGGGGTCCGGCCGGCACCCCCGTTCGACTCACCATCGACCGGTCCGGCGAGGTGTTCGAGGTGACCATCGTGCGGGCCGCCGTCGAGATCCCCGCCCTGGAGCATGAGATCGTCGACGGGGTCGGGTACGTGAAGCTGTATCAGTTCTCCAACGGCGCGGAGGACCAGTTCGAGCGGGCGGTCCTCGACCTGCTCTCCAGGGGCGTCGACCATCTGGTGATCGACTTCCGCGACAACCCGGGCGGCTACCTCGACGTCGCCATCTCCGTAGCCTCGGTGTTCCTGCCCGACGGCGAGGTCCTGGTGACGGAGGCCCCGGGTGGCATCCGTCTCCCCTACCGGGTCAACGGCAACGCCGTCGTCCCGGGGGGCGTGAAGGTCGACGTGGTCGTCAACGGCGGCAGCGCCTCCGCCTCCGAGGTCGTCTCGGGTGTGCTCCAGGAGCGCGGGCGGGCCCGGGTCTTCGGGGAGAGCACCTTCGGGAAGAACACCGTCCAGCAGCGCTTCGACCTGTCGAACGGCGGCGCGCTGCGTCTCACCATCGCCCGTTGGGTCACCCCGGGCGGGCACGACTTCGGCGGGATCGGGATCAGCCCCGACGTGCCGGTCGAGATCGACCCGCTCGCCGGCACCGAGGAAGTGGTGGCGGCGGTCCTGGCCGCCGGTTGACGGGCGACGCCGCCGGCCTTCCGGCGATCCGGCTTGCGGTGACCCCCGTCACCCCATCTCACCCGAGGCCACGCCTTCGTGTCCGGCTCCGGGAACCGCGACCGGATCCCCGGCCCGCCGGAGATCAGGCCCCGCGCACCACTGCCTCTCCCTGATCACCCCCCGGCAGGTGGTGGGACCAGTCGTGTGGGCCCTCAGCCGAGGCCGGGGTAGTCGATGCCCGTGCGGGCGTGGCAGTCGTAGCCGTCGGGGTTCTTCCCGAGGTACTGCTGGTGGTAGTCCTCGGCGTAGTAGAAGTCCCCGAGCGGGGCGATCTCCGTGGTGATCTCGCCCCAGCCGTTCTCGGTCAGGACCGCCTGGTAGACGTCCACCGACCGCTTCGCCATGTCGAGCTGCTCGTCCGTGGTCGTGTAGATGGCCGACCGGTACTGGGTGCCGATGTCACCGCCCTGGCGGTAGCCCTGGGTCGGGTCGTGGGTCTCCCAGAACACCCGGAGCAGTTCGTCGTAGGAGATCACCTTCGGGTCGTATGCGACCAGCACCACCTCGGCATGGCCGGTCCCGCCGGTGCACACCTCCTCGTAGGTCGGGTTCGGGGTGTAGCCGCCCGAGTAGCCGACCGCGGTCGTGTAGACGCCCGGCAGGCTCCAGAACCGTCGCTCCGCGCCCCAGAAACAGCCCATGCCGAAGACGGCGGTCTCGATGCCCTCGGGGAACGGACCCTTGATCGGCCTGCCGTGGATGAAATGACTGTTCGTCACCGGCATCGGCTCGTCACGCCCCGGCAGGGCCTCCACCGGCGCCGGCATCGTCTGCTTGTCGAAGCGACCAAACATGTGCGACCTCCTCGCCCCTAGTCAACCATGACCGGGGGCCTCCCCTTCCCGCCACCTCAGCCGGAGACGACCGCCTCCAACTCCATCTCCACCTTCCAGCGGGGATCGAGCAGACCCGCTACGACGACCATCGTCGCGGCCGGCCGGATTTCGGAGAAGAACTCGCCGTGGACCTCCCCCACGGCTTCCGCAAACGCGGCATCGGTCAGGTACATCCGGGTCCGGACCACGTCTTCCGGACGGCCTCCTGCCTGCGCCAGGGCGTCCAGCATGATCTCGATGCACCGCCGTGCCTGGACGGCCGGATCCGGGTCGACGGAGTCGTCGGGCCAGATGGGAGCGGTGCCCGCGACCACCACACGGTCGCCCACGCGGACCGCCCTGGAGAAGCCGATCCGGGGCTCGTAGGGCGCACCGGAAGACACGTTGCGCCTGGACATGGGGGCCACGCTACCCGTCCTCCCCTTTCGCACGAGTGGTGACTTTGGGTAGCCTGAGAGTCCTTGCGATTCCGCATAGCACCCACCATCACCGCGGCGCTGGTAGTGATGGCCGTCACCCTCACCACCATGCCCGTGGCGGCCCAGGACGTCGAAAAGGCCCAACGCCAGCTCGACTCCGCGGCCCAGAAGGCCCGAGAGGCGGAGAGCCTCGTCGACGAGGCCGTGGCCAACCGCGCCGAGATCGAGGCCCAGTTGGCCGAGAGCATCGCCCGCTCCCAGGACCTCGCCGCTGCCCTCACCGAGGTGGGGTCCAACCTCGACTCCCTGCGTGACCGGGTGAGCCAGGCCGACCTCCAGATCGCCGGCATCACCCAGCAGCTCCAGGACACCGCCGTGGAGAGCTACATGGACGCCCTCGGCGGCTCCACCTCCCTCTCCCTGGTCAGCACGGCGAGCGTCGAGGAGGCGCTGGTCGTGTCCACGGTCATCTCCGACTTCATCCGGCGGGGCCGCGTCGACGCAGCCGAGCTCTTCGCCCGCCGGCAGAGCCTGGAGGACCTGCAGCAGATCTACCTGGACCAGGAGACGGAGTACCAGCGGCTGAAAGAGAGCCTGGACGCCGAGATCCAGCACCTGGTCGAGCTGTACGAGGAGGCGGACGAGCAGGTCGCCCAGGCGATCAGGCGTCAGCAGCAGGCGGCGTCGGAGTACCAGGCTGCCCTCAGCGGCGTTCAGCAGGCCCACCTGCGCGAGGAAGAGCGCCGCCGGCAGGAGGAGCGCCCCGGGATCACGACGCCTCCCGCTACCACCACGACCACCCGCCCCCGGGCGTCCACCACCACCACGACCGTCGGGACCACCACCTCCACGACGACGAGTCAGGGCAACTGGAGCTTCCCGCCCGCGGTGGAGCGCTGGCGGGGCCTGGTCGAGCAGTACTTCCCGGCCAGTCGGGTCGATGAGGCCCTGGCGATCATGCGCTGCGAATCGGGCGGCGACCCCGACGCCCTGAACCCCTATTCGGACGCCGCCGGCCTGTTCCAGTTCCTCCCGTCCACCTGGGCCACCACGGCCCCGAAGGCCGGGTTCCCGGACGCCAGCCCGTTCGACGCCGAGGCCAACATCGCGTCCGCGGCATGGCTGGGGAAGCGCTACGAGGCGCTGGGCGAGTACTTCTGGCGGGCCTGGAGCTGCCGCCGGGTGCTGCAGTAGCACCCGCGACCGCCCTCCCCCTGCATGGCGGCCGTCATCGGCCACCCGCCGGCGCGGCACCCCCTCCGCTGACCCCTCCGTGGGCCGTCGCCCCAGGGGAACCACCCCGTCGCACCGCGACCAGGGAGAGGACGCGGCCAGCCGCTGCACGTCGGGATACGGCCCCACCGGCTGCGGCCAGGAAGACGAGGCGCGGTCGGAGTACGGGGTTCTCCTGGCTCAGGTGCTGCCTGGAGCAGCCTCGGCGTCCCGCTTGTCAGCCCGGTTCGACGCGACGACCGCCACCGTCAGCGTCACCGCGATCACCGTGAGGCTGAGCCAGATCGGGACGTGGACCCAGGAGTGGATCAGCATCTTGACGCCGACGAAGGCCAGGATCACACCCAGTCCCACGTTGAGGTAGCGGAAGCGGCCCGCCATGCCGGCGAGCAGGAAGTAGAGGGCGCGCAGGCCCAGGATGGCGAAGGCGTTCGACGAGAAGACGATGAACGGCTCATGGCTGACCGCCAGGATCGCCGGGATCGAGTCCACCGCGAACACCACGTCCGTCGACTCGATGAGGACCAGCACCGCGAACAGCGGGGTGGCCAGCAGGCGGCCCGAGACCCGGATGAACAGCTTCTGACCGTCGTACTCCGTCGTAGACGGGATCACCTTCCTGACGATCTTCAGCACCGGGTTCTGTTCCGGATGGACCTCCACGTCCTCGTGCCGGGAGATCTTCCAGGCCGTGTAGAGCAGGAACGCCCCGAACACGTAGAGGATCCAGTCGAAGCGCTCGATCAGCGCGACGCCCGTGAAGATGAACACCGCCCGGAGCACCAGCGCCCCGAAGATGCCCCAGAACAGCACCCGGAACTGGAACTCGGCGGGAACGGCGAAGTAGCTGAGGATCACCGCCCAGACGAAGACGTTGTCGACCGAGAGGCTCTTCTCGATCAGGTAGCCCGCCAGGTACTCGCCGGCGGCCTGGCCCCCCTGCCACATCAGGATCACGATCGTGAAGGAGAGGCCGATGGCGATCCACACGGCCGACTCGATCGCCGCCTCCTTGAAAGAGATGACGTGCGGCCTCCGGTGGACGAGGAGGACGTCGATGAGGAGCAGCACCGAGACGAACGCCACGAACGCCACCCACACCCAGGGGGGCGTGTGGAAGGTGGCAAACGACTGCTGGGCCTCGGTGGCGGCCAGGACGAACGGTGTCACCCGTCCTCCCGGCAGGCGACGAGGACGTTGCAGTCGGCGGCCCGGCCGACGGCACCGGCGGTCGACCCGACCCGGATGCGCTTCCAGCCGGTGAGGCCCTTCGTGCCGAGCACGGCGAGGTCGGCACCCGTCTCGGTGATCGCCTCGAGGATCTTCTGGGTGGGGCGACCCGAGACCACCAGGGTCTCCACGGAGGCCACCCTCCCCTCGAGGGCCGCGGCCATGTCGGCGGCGGCGTCTGCGTCGGTGCGGCCGTCGTCCACGGAGAGCACGACCACGGTCGCGTGCGCCGACGCCGGGAACGAACAGAAGGTCTCCATGGCCACCCGGGAGTGCTCGGATCCGTCGGCGGCGATCAGGACCTTCCGAATCGGGTCGGCATGCCGGACCACGAGCATCGGTGCGGGCGGATGGACCAGGAGCCACTCGCTGGTGCTCCCGAGGAAGCGGCCGTCCTCGTGCCGGGTGCGGCCGACCACGAGCAGGTCGGCGTCGGTGCGCTCCGCGAACATGACCCTGGGGTCGCATGCGTACCGCAGGTGACGGACCCGGGCCCCTTCCGGCTTGCGGGCCCGCTCCCATGGCGGGGACCACTCATGACCCTCCACAGGAGCGCCCCAGGCGACGTCGGACTCGTCTGCGGTCACGACCTCCACCGCCCACCCCTCCCAGGAGTGCGCGGTGAACCATTGCCACACGGTGTCGGCTGCGGGGGACCCGTCATCTCCGACGACCGCCAGCTTCAGGGCGGTGTCTCCGGCCATCGCGGCCATCGTAACCCCAACCCGATGGGTCCACGGAGGGATGGACGCGGCGCTCCGGGACGGATAGTTTGTCCGGGGCACTCTTGGGGAGGTTCGACCTCATGCCGCTTTTCGATGGAGTGGTGCTGCTGGACGGAGACGAGGTACCGGTCCTGTTCGCCGTCGAGGAGGACCGCATCAGGCTGTCCTCGGGCGGCGTGGAGATCGGCGAGTGGCAGGAGGGCACCTACGAGATCACTCCCACCGACGGCGACCTGTTCCTGGTCTCCGCCGACGGCGACACGGTCGCCTTCAGGCCGTCACGGCCGCTTGCCTTCTCACGGGCGATCGGAGTCGAGATCGAGGCCGAAGCGGAGCCGAAGCCCGAGCCAGTCGCCATGAGCGCCGACACCCACGCCGATGAGGCACCGGGGGCCGCCGCTCCCCCGCCGCGGCCCATCACCCGGGCCCTCTTCATCACCCTGTCCGGGGTGACCGCCCTCCTCGGGCTCTGGGCGCTGATCGCCCTGATCGGGCTGATCTAGTTGTTGGGCGGCTCCATCCAGACGTCGACGCGGTCGAGCAGGTACTCGGACACCTCCCGGGCCGCCTCGAGGACGTCGCACAACTCGTCACGGCCGGTGACCACCTCGATGAGGTTCAGCGTCACCTTGCCCATGATCGTGAGCCTCCGGACCGCGGCGTCGGTGACCGCGTCGTAGGAGTCGATCGCGGTCACCTCGATGGGGAGGATGGTCCCGCCGATCCCCGCCAGGTCCGTGGCGAGGATGAGCAGGTCGGGCGGGTTCTGGAGCGCCGGCAGCGCCCAGTTGAAGTACATATCGAGGTGGTACTCCCCCTCCGGCTCGGTCTCGTACTCCTCGATGGTGTTCAGGTAGTCGTCTACGGCGAGCACGACCCGGGGATCGACGTCGAGTGCGAGGTGGAGGTCGACCGGGCGCCCGCAGCCCGCCTCCGGGTGCACGTCCACCTCCCACGACTGGCGCAGCGAGTAGGTCTCGACGAAGTGCCGCTCGTCGTGCACGTGGAAGCCGTGCTCGGTGGCGTGCTCCTTGAGATCCGTGACGTATCCGGGCAGGTCGACGGGCATCAGGCGAGCCTATTTCGATCGGAAGCGATGATGACAGACCCGGGTCACTTCGGCGCCGAGCAGCAGCGCCGTGGCCAGGAAGTAGGCGAGCAGGAGCAGGACCACCACCGACCCGGCCACCCGTCCCGCCGTGGTGTCCCGGTCCCACGAGAAGTAGGCAGCGGCGCCGTAGGCCGTGGCAACGAAGATCGCCGCGGTGATCACGCTGCCGACCAGCACGGCACGCCGGTCGAGCCGGGTCCGGATCATCGTCCGGTACATGAGCATGAACACGGCAGGCGCCAGCGCCACCGTCAGCAGCCTCGTCACCAGCGCCACGACCTGACGCGTCGCCCCCAGCGCCTCGGGCAGCAGCCCCGCCAGCCATCCCCCGGCGGCGTTCACCACCCAGATGACCAGGAAGAGGACGCCGAAGCCCACCGACCAGGCGATGGCGATCAGACGGGACCGCACCCAGGCCCGCCAACCGGACCGACGCTCCTGGGGCACCCGGAAGACGTCGGAGAGGCTGGCCTGGAGGTCGATGAAGAGCGACGAGGATCCCCAGGCGAAGAGCGCCAGGCCGACCACGGCGGTGGCGTCGGACCTCACCGCCGAGCCGACCAGCGACTCGATCGCCTCCGTAGCCGCCGACCCCACCAGCGACCCGATGGCGCCCAGCACGGCGACCTTCGCCTCCTCGGCGTCGCCGACGACGAGGGCGAACACGCCCAGCGCGAGGAGCAGCAGCGGGGCGATGGCGAAGAGTGTGCGGTACGCGAGGGCGGCGGCCATGCGACCGCCGCGGTCCTCACCGAAACCCTTCAGGGCGTCCCTCACCACCTCGAAGGCGGACCGGGCGAGGCGTAGGGCGCGGGAGGGCATCGGCCCCGACGAAACTAATCGGCCCCTTAGACTGCCCGCGGTGACCGGCCACCCGTTCCCCGCCCCCATCCCCACCATGGAGGCGCGTGTCTACGAGGGCTGGCCGAAAGGCACCTTCCTCTACGAGCCCAAGTGGGACGGCTTCCGGTCCCTCTCCTGGTCGGATCCGGAAATCCGCCTCGACAGCCGGAACGAGCGCCCCCTGCTTCGTTACTTCCCCGAACTGAGGCCGGCCCTCGAGCAGCTCCCTCCCGGGACCGTGGTCGACGGCGAGATCGTCGTGGTGGTCGACGGCGCCACCGACTTCGACGCCCTGCAGCAGCGCATCCACCCGGCGCAGTCCCGCATCGAACGGCTTTCCAGGGAGTTCCCGGCGCGGCTGGTCGCGTTCGACCTGCTCGCCATCGACGGCGAGGACCTGCGGCCGCGGCCGTTCCGGGAGCGCCGGGAGCGGCGGGCGCGGCCCCCCCCCCCCCCCTCGGACCCCGGGACCCCGAGGCCCCGACACGGGGCCGGGGGCGGGGGGAAGGCCGGGTCGCCCGGGTTGGGAGTGGCCGGGGGGGAGGGGGTCAACCCCAGAACACTCCTCTTTTAAACA
>QGUS01000311.1 GCA_003242515.1 Actinomycetota bacterium | reverse complement strand
CGTTGGGCTGCCCCTTGCCCCCCCCCGCGCCCCCGGTCCCCCCGTTCCGGGGGGCCGCCCACCTCGCCGGGGGGACGGCCTTGCCCTTCGTTTCCCCGGTCCCCCGGGCGAGGGCCCGGGCGAGGTGGGCGCCGCGCGTGCGAATGCCGAGGATGACGAGGTCGGTGGCGCCGCGATGCCGCTCGAGGATCTCGTGAGCGATGCGCCGGATGACGCGTCTGCAGTCGTCTGCGTCTAGGACCCGTGTGGACACACGGGCCTGGGCCATGCCCATGCCAACTCCCTTCCCGGCCTCACTGGACCGTCCTTAAAGGTTCCGGCACACGATAGCGGCCGCGCCGGCTAGCCGCGCACGCTGCGCGCCAGCGACGAGAGCACGCCATTGACGAAGGCCGCCGACCTCTCCGTGGAGAAGGTGGAAGCGAGGCGCACGGCCTCGGCGAGGATCACCGCGGTCGGCACCTCGGGCTCACACTCCAGCTCCCAGAGCCCGATCCGGAGCACGTTCCGGTCGATCACGGGCATCCGGGCGACCGTCCAGTGCTGGGAGACGGACTCGATCCGGTGGTCGAGGTCCTCCAGGCGGGTCAGGACGCCGTCGACGATCGCACCTGCCCGGCCCTCCGGCATCGCGGGCTCGCCCCGGGTCTCCCGGGCGTACAGGTACTCCAGCGCCAGGTCCCGCGGTTCCACCCAGGCGTCGATGCCCAGGATCTCCGCCACGCGCACGGCGAGGGCGCCCGTCACCACGTCGTCCGGGTCGGACGGCTCGCCGAGCTCCTCCAGGACCGCCGACACCGAAGCGACCTCCCGCTCCAGGGCCCCGGCCAGCTCGGCGACCGTGAGCGACCCGGGCAGGGTCACGCTCATACCCGGGTCAGGTATTCCCCGGTGCGGGTGTCGACCTTGATCCGGTCGCCCTGCTCAACGAACAGCGGGACCTGGACCTCGAGACCCGTCTCCACGGTGACGGTCTTGGTGGCCGCGGTGCGGGTGTCCCCCTTCACCGCCGGCTCGGCGTAGGTGACCTCCAGCTCCACCGCCGCGGGCAGCTCGACGCCGATCGCGGTGCCCTGGTGCGAGGCCACGGTGACGGTCATGCCGTCCTTCAGGTAAGAGGCGGCGTCGCCCACGTCCTCGGCGGAGAGCACGACCTGCGAGTAGTCGTCGAGGCTCATGAAGTGGAAGCCGAGGTCGTCCGAGTACAGGTACTGGTAGTCGGAGCGCTCGATGCGCGCCTGGGTCACGTCCTCGTCGGCACGGAAGGTCCGGTCGAGCACCTGGCCGGTGTCGATCTTCTTCAGCTTCATGCGCACGAACGCCTTGCCCTTGCCCGGCTTCACGTGCTGGTACTCGACGATAGTGAAGAGCCCGTCCTCGAGCTCCAGGGCCATGCCCGGCCGAACGTCGTTGGTGCTGATCATCCCTTCGCTTCCCTGTTTTCGAACGGCGGCACGCTAACCGCGTCAGATGCCTATTGCAGCAAGCGCGTGGTCGACCTCCGCGGCATCCACCGGCACGACGACCGGCTTGCCGACCTCCTCCAGCAGGACCATGCGCAGCGAGTCCCCATCCCGCTTCTTGTCCAGCCGCACCAGGTCGAGCACCCGTTGCCTCGCGATGCCGGCCGCGGAGACCGGCAGGCCGAGGCCCTCCAGGGCGGCCACGAGCCTCCCGACTCCGTCGAATCCGAGCCGCTTCTCGGAGAGGGCGGCGGCGGCGACCATGCCGATGCTCACCGCCTCCCCGTGGCTGAGGTTGGACGCGAACTCGATGGCGTGGCCGATGGTGTGCCCGAAGTTGAGGTACTGGCGCACCCCGCGGTCCCTCGGGTCCTCCTCGACGAGCCGGGCCTTCACGGTCACCGCCCGCGAGACGACCTCCTCGATCGGGGCGTCGAGGCCGCGGCGGGTGAGCAGGTCGGCCAGGTCCGGGTCGCCGATCATCCCCGACTTCAACGCCTCGGCCATCCCCTCCCGGAGCAGGCCGTGGGGCAGGTCGGCCAGGATGTCCACGTCGATGACCACCCGGCTCGGCTGCCAGAAGACGCCGACGAGGTTCTTCCCGGCGACGTTGACCCCGGTCTTCCCCCCGATGGAGGCGTCGATGGCGCCGAGGAAGGTCGTGGGCACGTGGACCGCCTCGATGCCCCGCATCCAGGTGCCGGCGACGAAGCCGGCGAGGTCGGTGACGGAGCCGCGGCCGACGCCGACCACGGGGCCGTGCGGCGAGACCCCCTGGTCCGCCATGGCCTGGTAGACGGACGCGGCCACCTCGAGCGTCTTCGCCTCGTCCCGGTCCGGCAGGCCGATCACCTCGGG
>QGUS01000310.1 GCA_003242515.1 Actinomycetota bacterium | reverse complement strand
ACGACGACCAGGTCGGCGTCCTTGCCGTGGGCGGTGATCTCCCAGGCAGGAGCGCCCTTGACGACGGACAGGTGCACGGGGACGGAGGAACGGCCCTGGCACCACTCGGCGATCTCCGCGGCGGCGGACTCCTCCCGCTCCCGCATGAGACGGGCGAGCGCCGGCTCGATCATCGCCTCCGCCACGGGCTCGACGACATGGACGAGCTCCACCTCGGCGCCCAGGGGCTCGGCGATGAGCCGCGCCCTGTCGGCAACCCTCCTTCCGAGGGCCGAGATGTCGACCCCTGCTACGACCCGCTTCGCTCCGGTCCCGGCCACGCGGCCACCGACTCTAACCAGCGGGACGGCGGAAGGGACCCGGTACGGACAACGCTTCCGGCAGCAGCCGCAGGTACTCGTCCCGCCCGATCACCACCGCTCCGAGCGACTCGAGGTGCGAGGTCTGCCACTGGACGTCCAGCAGTCTCCCGCCACCCTCGTTCATGAGGACGACGAGGTGGATCAAGGCGACCTTGGAGGCGTCTCTCTTCCGGTGGAACATCGACTCCCCGACGAAGAGCCCGCCGATCGCCACCCCGTAGAGGCCCCCGGCGAGCGTCCCCTCGTCGTCCCACACCTCCACCGAGTGCGCCCAGCCCATCCGGTGGAGCCTCGTGTACGCCTCGATCACCTCGTCTTTGATCCACCCGTGCGGCCGGCTCGGGTCGGCGCAGCCATGGATCACGCCCCCGAAGTCGGCGTCGACCGTCACCCGGTACCGGCGCGCCGACTGCCGCATCGACCGGGTGATCCGAAGGCCGTCGAGGGGGAGGACCGCGCGCTCCACCGGCGACCACCACCCCAGGAGCCCCTCCGGCAGGTGCATGGGGAAGAGACCGCGGCA
Organism: Actinomycetota bacterium; assembly: GCA_003242515.1. Taxonomy (GTDB): domain Bacteria; phylum Actinomycetota; class Acidimicrobiia; order Spongiisociales; family ZC4RG35; genus ZC4RG35. Next base: position 1,448 of record QGUS01000310.1, on the reverse strand, counting down.
ATAGGCGTGGAGGATGGTCCCGGGGTCGAGCGCCCCGCCCACCGCCACGAGGTCGTCGTCGTCCGGACCGGGGTCCGGGACGTGGAACATGGCGGGCGGGAACTCGAGGTGCATCCACCCGATTGTGTCAGGCCCCGGCGGCTCCGGCTCTCTTAGAGTCTTGGCCCATGCGCGCCCTGATCTGTGACGACTTCGGCGGAATCGACGCCCTCCGCGTCGGCGAGATGCCCGACCCCGTGGCGGGACCGGGCCAGGTGGTGGTCCGGGTGGCCACGGCGGTGGTCAACTTCGCGGACACCCTGATGGTGTCGGGCCTCTACCAGCTCAAACCCGAGCCGCCCTTCTCCCCCGGCTACGAGCTCTCCGGCGTGGTGGTCGAGGCCGGTGAGGGCTCCGGCTTCTCCCCCGGCGACCGGGTCTGCGCCTACACGCCGTTCGGGGCCATGGCCGAGATGGTGGCGGTGCCGGCCGAGAACTGTGACCTCCTGCCCGACTCCCTCGGCTTCGACGAGGCCGCCTCGCTGCCCGGCACCTACGGGACCTCGTACCACGCCCTGGTCGACCGGGCCAACCTCCAGGCCGGAGAGACCCTGCTGGTCCTGGGGGCCGCCGGCGGCGTCGGCCTCGCCGCCGTCCAGATCGGCAAGGCCCTCGGGGCGAAAGTGATCGCCGCAGTGTCGAGCGACCCCAAGGCCGAGATGGCCAGGTCGTCGGGCGCCGACGAGATCATCCGATACGACCAGGAGGAGCTGCGCGCCGGGATCGACCGGTTGACCGACCGTGCCGGAGTGGACGTCGTGTTCGACGCCGTCGGAGGGGACGCCACCGAGGTCGCCCTCCGTTCCACCCGCTGGAACGGCCGTCTGCTCGTAGTGGGCTTCGCCGCGGGCGAGATCCCCCGAATCCCCCTCAACCTCACCCTGCTGAAGGGCAACTCGATCGTGGGCGTCTTCTGGGGCCGGTTCACCAACGAGGAGCCCGAGCGCTCGCGGGAGAACCGCCGCAAGCTGATGGAGATGGCTGCCAGCGGGGTGGTCACTCCGAGGATCGGCCACCGATTCACGCTCGACGAGGGAGCGGCCGCCCTGAGGATGGTGGCCGGCCGCGAGGCGGTGGGGCGAGTCGTCATCAAGCCATGAGCGACTTCCTCGTGATCGGCGGCGGCATGGCCGGGGTGTCGGCCGCCGCCCACCTTGCCCCCCACGGGTCGGTGACGCTGGTCGAGGCCGAGGCGACCCTCGCCTATCACACGACCGGCCGGTCGGCCGCGCTGTTCGTGGTCAACTACGGCGGGCACGGCAGCCGCCGCCTGGCCGCGGCCTCGGCGTCCTTCTTCGCCGACCCGCCCGAGGGCGCCGCCGACGCGCCCCTGCTCACCGACCCGGGCGTCCTCTGGATCGCCGACGAGGCCCCGATGGACCACCTCCGGGCGCTTGCGGAAGAGCCGC
>QGUS01000309.1 GCA_003242515.1 Actinomycetota bacterium | reverse complement strand
ACCTCGAGGAGACCCGCATCACCCTCCGGCTCCCCTCCTCCCTCAAGGAGCTCCTCACCGAGGCGGCCCAGGCCGCCGGCGATTCCCTCAACGCATTCGTCGTCGACGCCCTGCGGACCCAGACGCGGTCCGTCCGGAATGCCGGCAAGACCCGCGTCCGCGCCACAATCGACCTGTGATCAGCGAGACCTTCACCGTCGGCGACCGCCCCGAGCTCGACATCCGCGTGCACGCCGGCCGGGTCGAGATCGTCCCGGGGACGGCAGGGACCATCTCCGTGACCGTCGAGACCAACGATCCCAACTTCCGTGTCACCCAGCGGGGCGATCTGATCGAGATCGCCTCCGACCGCGAGGCCCGCTGGCTCCTCGCCCGCCCCGCAGAGGTCACCGTCACCATGCCCCCCGAGGGCGGCCGGACGCAGATCCGCACCGCCACCGCCAGCGTCGTCGTCCAGTGCCCCATGGACCGCCTCGACATCGACGCCGCTTCCGGGGAGGTCCGGGCCGGGAAGGTGCGACGGGTGGAGGCGAAGACGGCCTCCAGCAACATCCGGGTCGAGGAGGTCACCGAGACCGCACGGCTCCGCACCGCCGCCGGCGACGTCCGCATCGAGCGGGCCCAGGGCACCGTCGACATCTCCACGGCCTCCGGCGACATCCGCATCGACGACGCCGATGCCGTGGTGGACGTCTCCACCGCCTCGGGCCGGGTCCAGGTGGGCCGGTTCGTGGGCAGCTCCATCAACCTCAAGTCGATGTCCGGCAGCTTCGAGGTCGGAATGGAGACCGGCACCAAGGTCGACCTCGACTGCACCAGCCTCTCCGGCAAGGTGATCTGGCCGCCGAAGGTCGATCCGCCGCCGCAGGTGAGACGTCAGGTCGCCATCAAGGCCAAGTCGATGTCCGGCGACCTCATCCTCAAGCGGATCACCACCTGAAGGTTTCCCCTACAGGGAACGCCCCGGCCTCCTCCACCAGACGAGCACACACCTGGAGGAGGCCGGGGCGCGTTTCACAGGATCACCAGGTGCTCGGTGTCTGGTGCATGGAATCGGGCTGGTCTCCTGACCGGTGGCCAGGAAGGGGCTGCGCGGTCAGGCCTCTGCGGGGCGGGGGCGCGGAGCCGGCTTGTGCTCCAGCTTCAGCGACTCGGTGACCGACTCGCCCTCTTCGGCCTCGGCCGCGGCGGCCGCCTGCTCCCGGGCCTTGCGCTGGGCCGGGAACACCGGGTTCTCCGGGTACTTGATGCGGAGCGAGCCGTCCCTGGCATGCTCCCACTTGGGGACGTCGTAGAAGATCTCCTCCACCCGGTCCCGGTCGATGGTCTCGTGCTCCAGCAGCTCGGCGACCATCCGCTCCATGGCGTCCCGGTGGTGCGTGAGGATCGTTCGGGCCTCCTCGTGGGCGGCGTTGATCAGCTTGCGCACCTCGGCGTCGATGAACGCCGCCACCTGGTCCGAGTAGTCCTGCTGGCGGGAGTAGTCACGGCCGAGGAACACCTCTCCGCTCGGCTTGCCGTACTGCATGGGCCCGAGCTCGTCGCTCATGCCGTACTCCATGACCATGCGGCGGGCGATGGCGGTGGCCTTCTCGATGTCGTTGGCGGCGCCCGTGGTCGGGTCGGCGAAGATCAGCTCTTCGGCGGCGCGGCCGCCCAGCAGCATCGCCAGCTCGTCCACCAGCTCGCTGCGCCGGGCCAGGTACTTGTCGTGCTCGGGCAGCGACAACGTGTGCCCCAGGGAGCGGCCGCGGGCGACGATGGTCACCTTGTGGACCGGGTCGGTGTTGGGGAGGGCGAACCCGACGAGGGCGTGGCCGGTCTCGTGGTAGGCGATGACCTTCCGCTCCTCCTCCGTCATGATGCGGTTCTTCCGCTCCGGGCCGGCGATCACCCGGTCGATGGCCTCCTCCATCTCGAGCATCGTGATCTCCTTCTTCCGCCTTCGGGCGGCGAGGAGGGCGGCCTCGTTGATCAGGTTGGCCAGGTCGGCGCCGGTGAACCCGGGCGTGCGGCGGGCCAGGACCTTGAGGTCGATGTCGTCGGACAGGGGCTTGCCCCGGGCGTGCACGCCGAGGATCGCCTCACGGCCCTCGATGTCGGGGGCGTCGACGACGATCTGGCGGTCGAAGCGGCCGGGACGGAGGAGGGCCGGGTCGAGGATGTCCGGCCGGTTGGTGGCCGCCATCACGATGACGCCCTCGTTGCCCTCGAAGCCGTCGAGCTCGACCAGCAGCTGGTTGAGGGTCTGCTCACGCTCGTCGTGGCCACCTCCGAGACCGGCGCCGCGGTGACGGCCGCCGGCGCCGATCTCGTCATTGAAGACGATGCCCGG
>QGUS01000051.1 GCA_003242515.1 Actinomycetota bacterium | reverse complement strand
TTATCTTGTTTATTATTTTTCTTTGTTGAACATCCCCGCATCCCTACAGTCTTCCCCTCTCTATTCGTGTGGGAGGCTCGATTTGTTTACAGGACACCTCGCCCAGCACCACTGGGTCGACCTTGCCCCAGGTGGACCCGGGGGCGGCGGCGGCGTGCTCCGCGGTGGTGGCCAGGATGGCGGCGCCGCCGTAGGCCACGGCGGGGTACGGGCCCACCCAGGTGGCCACGGGCAGCGGCGGGTTCTCCAGCAGCTGCCTGACGCGGTCGAAGCCCTCGCCGTCGAGCACTGCGGGGGCGTTGATCTGGACGAGGGCCATCTCCTGACCCCGCTCGGCGGCGTTGACGATGGAGTCGGCGATGAAGCGGAGCGCCCTGGAGTCGAGGGGGCCGCTCACGTCGATGACCTCGATGGCGCCGCCCCCGGCCGAGCCGGAGCACCCGGCCAGGACGAGGAGGGCGACGATGAGCAGGGGCCGGAGTCGTCTCACAGCCAGGACGATAGGAGAGCCGGTGGGGCAGTCGTATTCCGGCTGAGGCTCCCGGCCCCGACTCGGTCTATCGTCAGGCCCATGTCGAAGCTCGTGCTGGTCGCCGATGCGCCCTGGGTGGTCAACGAGGTGAAGGCCGCCCTCGCCGGCGAGCCATGGCAGTTCGTGGAAGTATCCGATCCGGAGAAGGCCGTCGAGACCGTCGAGTCCAGCCTCCCGGATGCGGTCCTGGTCGACCTCCAGGTCGGCTCCATGGGCGGCATGGCGGTCACCCGCGCCATCCGCCAGAGCGTCGAGCACCGCCCCCGCATCGTGATGCTGCTCGACCGCCACGCCGACACCTTCCTGGCGCGCCGCGCCGGCGCCGACGCCGCGGTGGTGAAGCCGATCGACGGCTTCGAGCTCCGCTTCGCCCTCTCGGGCGAGCCGGCCCCGGCGGACGAGGAGGACGCAGCCGCCGAGGAGGAGTGATGGCAGCGACCCCCGCCGGCATGAGCAGGGCCGAGCTCGAGGCGGTGGTCGCGCCCTTCGGCCAGAGCCGCACCCTCCCCGTGGCCGCCTACACCAGCCCTGAGACGCTGGCGTGGGAGACCGAGAACCTCTTCGAGAAGACCTGGGTCTGCGTCGGCCGTCTCGACGATCTTCTCCAGCCCGGCCAGATCCGGGCCGTCGAGGTGGCGGGCGAGAGCGTCCTGCTGTGCCGGGACCAGGACGACGTCATGGGCTCGCCTGGCCGGTTCGCCTCCTGGCAGATCCTCGGCGACATCGAGAAGGGAAGGGTCCCGGGACCCCAGCCCGCCTAGCCCCGGCGGGCACCCGGTACGGCGAGCGGCCCTCCCGACACGGAGACTCCCTGATACGCCGGGTGACGGGCTTCGACCGGCCTCCCGCCGGCCGCCATTACCGCCCCCACCGTCACTCCTGGTCGATCAGATCGAGCAGCGTGGTCGTAGTCGACCAGCTCCGGATGGTCATGAGCCGGTACTCGGGCGTGGAGACGATCCGGCTCATCAGGCTGCGCTGCCGCTGGGCGCTGAGCCGGGCGAAGTAGACCACGCCGGCGCCGGGCCACGCCTGGTCGACGCCATCCCGGAGCCTGACGATCTCCATCACCCGCTCCGCGGTGAGCGGACCCTTGAGGAAGAGGACGTCGGAGTGATAGAGGTCGGGGCGGGCGCCGAAGCCGTCCGGAGCGTCGTACACCACGGCGGCGAGCTCGTCCCGTGACCGGATCACGACCGGGATCGGGAAGCCGAACCGGGCCTCGAGGACCTGCTCGACCTCCTCCTCGAGCCCCTTCCGGGACCGCGCAGAAGCGAAGACGACGTTCCCCGACTGGATGTAGGTGCGCACGGACTCGTACCCGGCGTCACCCAGGGCGTCCCGCAGGTCGGCCATCGGGACCTTGTTCTTCCCGCCCACGTTGATGCCCCGAAGCAGGGCCACATAGCGCTCCATCGATCACCTCCGCGGACCGGGCCGCGAAAAAACCATAGAGGGCGTTCGCGGAAAGAGGCTCAAGGGTGGGGCGGAAACGTCCGATCTGCCTCTCGTGACCGTTTTCCAGGGAGGCATCGGCGACGACCTCGGTCGTCGGGAGGCGAGGCGCCGCAGGGCGCTCGCGTCCACGCTCGTCGTCACCCTGCTCGTTGGTCTCTTCTCCCTCCTCCTCCCGCACCTCGGCGCCCTGGCCCTGGAGCCGGACACCGACTTCGAGTCCTGCCTCCGTTCCCTGCACAACTCCGCCCGGGCCGAGGCTGGCCTCCACAAGCTGGAGAGCCGCTCCGACCTCGTGTCATACGCCCGCAACCACACGGCGAAGATGGCCGAGGCGGGCAAGATCTTCCACTCCACCAACCTCGGCTCGGCCACCAGCGGCTGGGTCAAGCTGGGCGAGAACGTCGGCGTCGGCGGCAGCTGCGAGAGCCTGCATCGGGCCTTCATGAACTCCTCGGGTCACCGGGCCAACATCCTGGACCCGCAGTACACCGGCATCGGAGTCGGTGGCGGCGTCGGCCCCGACGGGCGCTACTACGTGACCGTCGTCTTCGCCGCCTACAAGGGTGGCGCCCAGCCGACCACCACGACCACCGCCCCGCCGCAGGAGAGCCCGACCACCACGGCGGCGCCCCAGCCGAAGCCCACCACGGCTCCGAAGCCCAAGCCCACCACCACGACGACCATGGCGCCGACCACCACCACGACCACGGTGTCGGTCTACGAGGCGATGCCGGAGGTGGACTGGGAGGCGCTGGTGGCCGTCCTGATCAAGCTCGCGCTCTCCAAGAGCCTCCCCGTCAAGCTCCCCTGAACCGCCCCCGTTGGCGGCGTCCGGTGGCAGCATGGGTGTCCCGGACGAAGGAGCAGCATGGACATCATCCTCATGGGCGGCCTCTGGCTCGGCTCTTCTGCCTGGGACCGGGTGTCCGATGAGCTCCGCCAGCTCGGGCACGACCCGGTCCCGCTGAGCCTCCCCGGCACCGACGACCGATCCGCCACCTCCACCCTCGACGATCAGGTGGCCGCGGCCGTGGCCGCCGTGGACGCCGCCGACCGGCCCCTGGTGGTCGGCCACTCCGCCGCCTGCTCGCTCGCCTGGAGCGTCGCCGACCGCCGGCCCGACGCCATCTCGGGCGTCGTGATGATCGGTGGGTTCCCCGTCGCCGACGGCGAGGAGTACGCCCCCTTCTTCGACATCGTCGACGGGGTCATGCCCTTCCCCGGCTGGGAGCCGTTCGAAGGACCGGATTCGGACGACATCGACGAGGAACTCCGGGCTTCCATGGCGGCCGACGCCATCCCGGTCCCGGAGGGCGTGGCGAAGGGCATCGTCCGGCTCGGCGACCCGAGGCGCTTCGAGGTGCCCGTCCACATCGTCTGCCCCGAGTTCTCCCCGGACGACTTCAACGACTGGCTGGAGAGCGGAGCGATCCCGGAGCTGGAGCAGGCGCGGACGCTGCGGATCTGGGACATCGACTCGGGTCACTGGCCGATGCACACCCGCCCGGTCGAACTGGCCCGGATGCTCCACGCCATCACGCAGGGCTGACACCTCCCCGCCGCATGGCGATCGGGGCAGGGCCGGAGCGAGGCAGCCCCGGAGGCAGCGATCTCGCGCCAGCGGCGAACCGGCACACGCCCGAGACGGCGATACGGTTGCATCACCCATACCTAGAGCTACAATGCCTAGCAGTTCTAGGTATGGATATCGACAAGGACCTCGTCGCCGCATCGGCCACGCCGCTGGTGCTCTCCATCCTCACCGAGGGTGAGAGCTACGGCTATGCCATCCTCAAGCGCATCCGTGAGCTGTCCGGCGGCGAACTGGACTGGACCGACGGGATGCTCTACCCGCTCCTCCACCGCCTCCACCGGCTCGGCCTGGTGACGACGGAGTGGCGGACATCGCCCGAGGGAAGACGCCGCCGGTACTACGCCATCACCGACGCGGGCCGGGAGGCCCTGGCCGAACACCGCAGGCAGTGGGAGGCCGTGACCCGTACCCTCGGCGGCCTGTGGGGCGCCCTGACCCTTGGAATGGAGGGCCCCTGATGCCCGACCTCGAAGCCGACATCGCCCGCTGGCGCTCCCACCTCTCCTCCGCCCCGGCCCTCGTCGACCGCGACCTCGACGAGCTCGAAGGGCACCTCCGCGACCAGATCGCCGACCTGATGGAGAAGGGCCTGGACAGGGAAGAGGCCTTCTTCGTCGCGGTCCGGCGCATCGGCCGTTTCGACGAGCTGTCCCGCGAGTACGCCCGGGAGCACGGGGAGCGCATGTGGCGCCAGCTCTTCGGCGCCCCGGACACCAGGGAGAGCGCCGGGCTCGTGCAGGCGATCCTGCTCGGAATCGGCGCGGCCATCGCCACCCAGGCCGCCCGGATCGCCGCCAACTGGCCAGCCGAGCTCCCCGACTGGCTGGCGCTCAACGCCTCGTTCCTGGTGGCCCCCTTCCTGGCCGCCCTGTTCCTGATGCGCCGCCGGGCGCCGGCCCGCGTCTGGGCGGTCACCGCCCTCCCGTTCGTCGCCCTCGCCCTGCTCGTGAACCTGTACCCGCTCGCGAAGGACACCGCCCTTCTGGTGTGGACGCACCTCCCGGTGCTGGCGTGGCTCCTCCTCGCCTATCCCTACGCCGGTGGCGAGGTCGGGTCCCACCGGAAGCGGATGGACTTCGTCCGCTTCACCGGGGAGTGGTTCGTCTACTACGTCCTGATCGCACTCGGCGGAGGGGTCCTGATCGCCCTGATGATGGGCCTGCTCGACCCCACGGCCATCGACACGGAGCAGGCCGTTGCCTGGGTGCTGCCCACGGGTGCGGCGGGCGCGGTCCTGGTCGCGGCGTGGCTCGTGGAGAACAAGCAGCGGATCATCGAGAACATCGCCCCCGTCCTCACCGCGGTGTTCACGCCCCTGTTCGCCGTCCTCACCGTGGTCGCCATGGTCGCCTACCTGGCCCGGTTCGGCGTCCTGTTCGAGCGGGACCTGATCGGGACGTTCGACGCCTTGCTCGTGGTGGTCTTCGGCCTCGTCCTCTACGCCGTCTCGGCCCGTGACCCGGAGCAAGGCCCGTCGCTGCTGGACCGTCTCCAGCTGGTCACGGTCGCCTGCGCCCTGGCCCTGGACCTGCTGGTGGCGGTGGTCATGGCCCTCCGGATCGGCGACCTCGGCATCACCCCCAACCGGGCCGCGGTGCTGGGGCTCAATCTGGTCCTCCTCGGCGCGCTCGCCGGCATCGCCTGGCACCTCGGCCGGTTCGTCACCGGCCGCGGCGGGTTCCATCCCCTGGAGCGCTGGCTCACCGGCTACCTACCTGTCGTCGCCGCCTGGGCGGTCGTGGTCGTGGTGGCCTTCCCGCCGTTGTTCGGCTTCGCCTGATCAGGCGCCGTACCAGTCGAGCACCCGCTGCGCCCGGAGGGTGTTCCACCGGCTCGGATGGCCGTCGCCCTCGTCCATGGCGAAGAAGACATCGCCGGGGTGGGTGTTCTCCAGCGGCCAGCGCCCGTCGGCGTCACGCCTGGCGAGCACCAGCTCCACGGCCTCCTCGCATCTCGGGTCGGGTGCCCTGGTCGAGCGCATGTGGTCGAGGCCGCGCAGCACGTCGTAGTGCCAGCGTGTCGGGAAGGAGAACCTGGTCCATGAAGGGTGGATCACCTCGCCGTCGGACAGCCGCCGCAGCAGCCTCCGCTCCAGCAGGTACTCCTCCCCCGACGTCCGGGCCGCCGCCACCTCCGGTATGTGGCCCCGCACCCGCTCCACTTCGGCGAGGGCCTCGAGCACGTTGATCGTGGTGTGGAACGACGAACGGGTGGAGCCGTACTCGATGGCGCAGTTCCAGCCGCCGTCTTCGAGGCGCTCCGACAGGATCCGATCGAGGAGACCGTCGTCCAGCTGGCCGAAGTAGGCGCCTGCCGCCAGGACCATGGAGTTGACGCAGACCTCGGTCTCCCCCGAGAAGAAGGGCCCGAGCACCTCCGTGCCGGTGTCCCAGACGATGTTGTCGGCGACGGTGCCGACGGCCCGCCGGACCACCGGGTCGTCCGGATCGGCGCCGAACTGCCGCAGCAGGGTGAGGGTGTAGGTCGTGGAGACCCACTTCGGCATGTAGACGCCGATGGTCCGCTGCGCCCAGGCGATCACCATCAGGTAGCCGGGGGCCGCGGGGTGCTCCGCGTCGAACGGGTCGGCGCCAAGACGCTCGACCGTCTCCGCGTCGACCCCGATGATGCCGGCGAGCTCCTCCGCCGGGATCCGGTGCGCCTCCAGCAGGCGCCTCCGGTCTGTCGCAGCCGGGAGGACGCCCGGGTCAATCAGCTGCTCGAAGCCTTCGGTTCCCCATCGACCGTCGGGGCCCTGACGCGCCAGCAGCATGGCGCCCCACCCCTCGCGGGACACCCGGGACCGCTCGACGGCCACCTCCTCGTCGGGGGCACCGAGCAGGTCCTGCATCACCTGCCAGCGGATGGCCGGGTCGGAGTCGAGCAGCCAGTCGACGGTCTGTTCGTTCATCGCGACAGCCTGGCACCTTCTGCGGACGCATGCGGTCCGCAGCGGCCGACCGTCACCCGGCCGCCTTCTTCACCAGCCGGGCGATCTCCTTCTCCACCGCAGGCGTCACCGCCGTGATGGCGTAGGCGGTGGCCCACATGTCCCCGTCGTCGAGGCTGGCGACGTCGTTGAAGCCGAGGGTCGAGTACCGGGTGCCGAACTTGGCGGAAGCCTGGAAGAACACGACGACCTTCCCGTCCCGGGCGTACCCCGGCATCCCGTACCAGGTCTTCGGCTGCAGGTCGGGGGCCACCTCGGTGACGATGCGATGCACCGTCTCGGCGATCTCCCGGTCGGTGCCGGTCATCTCGGAAATCCGGGCCAGGACGTCCTCCAGGCCCTTCCCCTCCTTCCGGGACCGAAGCTCCTTGCTTCGCTCCCTCATCGCGGCCTTCTCAGCCTCGGAGAAGCCCGTCTCCTTCTCCCCGGGCATGTCGCACCTCCTGGTCGCGTCGTCTCCCCATTGAACCCCGCGACCGGTGCTCGCGGAAGGCGCTGCGCCGGCGCCCGGCACCCACTTAGGATGAGCGAATGGCGGATCGTCTGATCTCCTACGACCCCAGGACCCTCGAGCCCGTCGGCGAGGTCGACCGGACACCCCCGGGGGAGGTCCCGGCGATCGTGGAACGGTCCCGCAAGGCTTTCCAGGCCTGGAGCTCGCTCTCCTTCGACGAGCGGAAGCGCCACCTCCTCGCCTTCAAGCGGGTCATCATCGCCCGGGGTGAGGAGATCGCCGGGATGGTCTCCAAGGAGACCGGGAAGCCCGTGACGGACGCCTACCCGTTCGACGTCCTCACCTCCCTCAACCTGCTCGACCACTACGCCCGCAGGGCGCGTAAGTACCTCGGGCGCCGCCGGGCAGGCACCTGGCCGTACGTCACCTCGCAGGGCTGGGTGCAGTACGAGCCGAGGGGCGTCGCCGGGGTCATCTCCCCGTGGAACTACCCGTTCTTCCTCGCCATGATCCCGACCGTCTCGGCCCTGGCGGCCGGGTGCTCGGTGGTGCTGAAGCCGTCGGAGAAGACGCCGCTCACCGGCCAGATGGTCGCCGACCTCGCCGCCGAGGCCGGCCTGCCCGCCGACCTGATCCAGGTGGTCCACGGCGAGGGTGACGTGGGCGCCGCCCTCATCGAGGAGGTGGACGTCATCGCCTTCACCGGGTCCACCGCCGTCGGCCGGAAGGTCGCCGAGGCGGCCGCACGCCGGCTGATCCCCGCCGTCCTGGAGCTGGGCGGAAAGGACCCGTTGATCGTCCTGGACGACGCCGACCTCCGCCATGCGGCCCGGGCGGCCGTGTGGAGCGGCATGGTCAACGCCGGCCAGACCTGCGTCGCCACCGAGCGGATCTACGTGGTCGACTCGGTCGCCGACCCGTTCATGGACGAGCTGGACAGGGCGCTCGACGACGTCGCCGCGGGCACGGGCGACAGGCGGGACGTCGGCCCGCTGATCGACGACCGCCAGTTCGAGCACGTGCAGCGTCAGATCGAGGACGCCGTCGCCCGGGGGGCGAAGGTGGTCCGGGGCGGCCGTCCGGTGCCGGGCGTCGCCGGGAAGTACCTGGAGCCGACGCTGATCACCGACGTCGACCACTCCATGTCGATCATGCGGGAGGAGACCTTCGGCCCGGTGATCGCGGTGATGCGGGTGCCCGACGAGGAGACGGCCGTCCGGATGGCCAACGACACCCGGTACGGCCTGCACGCCACCGTGTGGTCGAAGGACGCCGCACGGGCCCGGCGGGTGGCGACCCGGCTCCGTTCGGGCACGGTCGCCATCAACGACACCTCGGTGAACTTCGTGCTCCCCACGATGCCGTTCGGCGGCGCCGGCGAGTCGGGCCTCGGCAGCGCCTTCGCCGCGGAGGGCATCCGGGCATACTGCATCCCCAAGGGAGTCACCAGGGCGCGCACCCCCTGGCCGACCACGGCCATCCTGGGTGCCCGTTTCCCCCGCAGGCGCGGTCTCGCCTACTGGAAGTCTATCGCCCGGGCGCTGTTCCGCTGGTGACCTAGATCGCCGAGAACCAGCCCATCGCCCCGCGCATGGCGATGGAGTGCTGGTGCGGGTGGAACATGTAGCGCCCCCGCTCGGGGAGCGTGAACTCGAGGATGGCCCGGTCCATCTGACCGAAGGTGACGATGTCGGTCTCGTACGCGGGCTCGTCGCCGATCCCCGCCGGGTAGACCTCGAAGGTCTGGGCGTGGAGGTGGAACGAGGTCACCGGGTCGTACTCGGTGGCGTTGAGGACGTAGGCCCGCACCGGCTCCCCGGCCGGGATCTTGATCGGGAACTTGTCGTAGAACCCGGCGATGCCGTTCCACGAGTAGAGCTCGTTGTGCCGCCGCCGGTCCGGGTCCCATCCCGAGAGGATGAGGACGACCTCGTGCGCCGGCGGCCGGCCGCCCGGCGGGTCGACGATGAACATGCCGTAGAGGCCGCGGGCGATGTGCTCGTCGATCGGCATCGTGTGGCAGTGGTAGGGGTGCACCCCTGCCGGTCCCGCCTCGATC
>QGUS01000308.1 GCA_003242515.1 Actinomycetota bacterium | reverse complement strand
TTGTTGTTTGTTTTTTTGAAAGCGAGAGGCGGGATGGTGAGATTGTTCGGGTTTGGTGGGCCGGGGTTTTGTTTAAGAGACAGGGCTACGGGTGGCGCAGGTCGCAACGTGCCCGGGAGGCCATGCCCAAGACCACCCGCGAAGCGGAGCGGCGCGGCCGCCGTATCGTCCTCGCCGGGCTGCTCGACGATGCCATCACGCGCCTGCGGGAGCATCCCGATCCCCGGGAGGCGACCATCGCAGCATGGGCCCGCCTCGAGACCGCGCTCGAGGCCGTCGGGATCCCCAGGCTGCGCTCCGACACTCCGTCGTCCTATCTCCGGCGCGTGCTCGAGGAGGTCGAGGCATCGGCCGCCGCCGTCGAGGGTCTCACCCGGGCGTACGAGAGGGCGATGTTCTCGCCCCACCGCGTCGACCGGGCCACCCAGATGGAGTCGGTGGATGCCCTGGTCGCGGTGCGTGACGAGTTGCGGGTGCTCGACCGGGCGGGGGAGGCCGTGCGTGCGTAAGGCGGTCCGCTCCCTGATCCGGATCGTGGTCCCCACCGTCCTCGCCCTCGGGATCGCCGCCCTCGTCATCCCCCCTGCCACCGGGGACTCCTATGAGCTGCCCCTCCTCGCCTCGGCGACCGTCGCCGGCCTGGCGATCGTCGTCGAGGTGTTCCGGGTGTCCCGGCGCTCCGGCCGGCTGGCCTGGGAGAAGGGACCGGCCCTGTGGTCGAAGCGCCGCCCTCTGCCGCCGACCGCCTCACCCGACCCGCTCCTCGAGTGGGAGGGTCTCCTCGCCTCGGCCCGGAAGGAGCGGGGGAGGGGCCGCCAGCGGTTCCTGCGGCGGGTGTCCGCCCTGGCCACGCCCCGGACCAGGCCGCTGGTGGAGGCCATGGCGAGCGCCGAGACAGCCGAGCTAGACAGGCTCGTTGCCAGATTCATCGAGGAGTCCAGGAGTGTCTGACCGAACTGTCGAGATGTCCCCGCCCGAGGTCGGGCGCCATGCCCAGGCCATCGTCACCGAGGTGGAGAAGGTGATCGTGGGCAAGCGCCCGGTGATCGAGCTGGTGCTCGCCGGGTGGCTCGCCGACGGGCATGTCCTCATCGAGGACGTCCCCGGGCTGGCCAAGACCCTCCTCGCCCGGTCTCTCGCCACGGTCACCGGCGTCGACATGAGCCGGATCCAGTTCACGCCCGACCTGATGCCGGCCGACGTGACCGGATCCGCCATCTGGAACCCGTCGTCCCGCGAGTTCGAGTTCCGTCCCGGCCCGATCTTCTCCAACATCGTCCTGGGCGACGAGATCAACCGGGCGCCACCCAAGACCCAGGCCGCCATGCTCGAGGCGATGGCGGAGCGCCAGGTGTCGATCGACGGGGTGACGCACCAGCTGCCCCGCCCGTTCCTGGTCATTGCCACCCAGAACCCGGTCGAGTTCGAGGGCACCTACCCGCTGCCCGAGGCGCAGCTGGACCGCTTCCTGATCCGCGTCGGCGTCGGCTACCCCGACCCGGAGGTGGAGAAGGAGATCCTGCGCCGCCGCGTGGAGCGGGGGAAGGACGAGGTCGACCTGGACACGGTCGTCGACCGGCCGACCCTGCTCGGCATGCAGCAGGCGGTGGAGAAGGTCCACGTGTCCGACCGGATCATGGGTTACGTCGTCGACATCGTCACCGCGACGCGCAACGAGCCGCGGTTGCAGACCGGGGCCAGCCCCCGCGGGTCGCTGGCCCTGGTGAAGCTGGCCCGAGCGATGGCCGCGCTGCGCGACCGTGACTTCGTGACCCCCGACGACGTGCAGGCCGTGGCCGTCCCGGCCCTGGCCCACCGCGTCATCCTCCGGCCGGAGCTGTGGGTCAGGGGCGTCCGCGCCGACGACGTCGTCACCGACATCCTGGGCTCGGTCCGCACCCCGCTGGCGGACGACGTCCTCGCCGGGGAATGACCGGACGCCCGACCAGCCGGGTGCTCGTCGCAGGCATTCTCGCCGTGGTCGGCCTGTTCGTGGCCGTCGCCACCCGCCGACCCGACGGGGTCGTGCTGGCGGCGCCGTTCCTGCTCGTGGCGCTGACCGGGGTGGTCGGGGGTCGGGTCCCGGCGATCGCGGCGACCCTGACCGTGCAGAGCCGCCTCACCGAGGGCGAGCCGACCGAGGTCGTGCTGGCGATGGACGTGACCGGCCGTGGCCTCGCCCGCATCCGCCTGGTCACCCCCGCCGGGATGGTCGTCGAGGGTGAGATGCCGGCGTCGGTCGAGGTGCCGCTGCGTCCGGGGAGACACGAGGAGCGGTGGCTGGTCCGGCCGACGGGATGGGGCGGGCCCGGCCGGAAACGGGTCTCCGGCGGCGGGGGGGACGCCGGGGGGACGGGAGTGAAATAG
>QGUS01000050.1 GCA_003242515.1 Actinomycetota bacterium | reverse complement strand
CACTCCCGGTTGTTTATGTGGGTTCGTCGGGAGCATGGACTCGGAGGGGTGTAGAAGGGCTGGAAGAGGAACGTCTTGATCAGGATGGCGATGACGAGCGCCGTGATGAGAAGACCCGGCAGCTCGCGCCAGAAAGAGCGCGGCTTGCCGGGTGCTTCCTCTTGGGTGCCCGGATCGGCCTCCGGATCAGGGATCCCGGGAAGCCGATCCTCGGGCCTCAGGTGACGGCCCGGGCGATCGGACGTCAGTCCCTCAGCTCCTTGATACGAGCCGACTTGCCGGCCCGCTCCCGCAGGTAATAGAGCTTGGAGCGCCGGACGTCGCCGCGACGGACGACCTCGATCTTCTGGACGATCGGGGCGTGGACCGGGAAGATCCGCTCGACACCGACGCCGAAGCTGATCTTGCGCACGGTGAACGTGGCACCGGTGCCCTCGCCGTTGCGGGCGATGACGACGCCTTCGAACACCTGGATGCGCTCCCGGCCGCCTTCGACGACCCGGACATGGACCTTTACGTTGTCGCCGGGGCGGAAGTCCGGGACGTCTTCCCGGACGTGCGCGCTCTCGACGGCTTGAAGTTCATTCATGAGGACTCCTCGGACACGGGCGGATGCTCAGCCCGGCGGCCGATTCTATCAGTTGTCGGAAGGTAGACCATCCAGCAGGTCGGGACGCCGCTCCCTGGTCCGCTGCAGCCTCTGCTCCTTCCGCCACGCCTCGATCCGGGCGTGGTCGCCGGAGAGGAGGATCTCCGGCACCTTCCAGCCCCGGAACTCGGCGGGGCGGGTGTAGACCGGCTCCTCGAGCAGGCCGTCACGGAACGACTCGAACACCGTGGAGTCGGGGTTGCCGACCACGCCGGGCAGCAGTCGGGCGATGCCCTCGATGGCCGCTGCGGCGGCCACCTCTCCCCCCGCCAGCACGTAGTCGCCGAGGCTAGTCTCCTCGTCGATGAAGTGGTCGATCACGCGCTGGTCGACCCCCTCGTATCGCCCGCAGACGAAGGTGATCTCCTCGAGGGCCGCCCACCGGTCGAGCGTCTCCTGCTTCATGGGGTGGCCGGAGGGCGTGAACAGGACCCGATGTGTGTTCTCGAGCGGCTCCAGCACCCCGGCCAGGGGCTCGATCCGCATCACCATGCCGGGACCGCCCCCGAACGGCGTGTCGTCGAGCTGCTTGTGCTTCCCGAGACCGTGCTCGCGGAGGTCGATCAGCTCGACCTCGAGGATCCCGTCCTCGATGGCGCGCCCCACGATGGAGACGTCGAGGGGGCCCTCGAAATACTCGGGGAACATGGTGACGACGCGGATCTTCACGCTGAAAGGGTATCCGGCCGGGCTCGGGGCCCGGCCGGATACGGCCGGCCTACGACAGCCTCTCGATGATCATCGCCATGCCCTGGCCGCCGCCGACGCACATGGTCTCCAGGCCGTAGGTGCCGTCCAGGGTCTGCAGGTCGTTGATCAGTGTCCCCATGATCCGGGCGCCGGTGGCGCCGAAGGGGTGGCCGAGGGCGATGGCGCCGCCATGCGGGTTCAGCTTCTCGATGTCGATCCCGAGCTGGTCGACACAGGCCAGCACCTGGGCGGCGAAGGCCTCGTTGATCTCGATCACGTCGATGTCGGAGAGGCTCATCCCGGCACGATCCAGCACCTGGCGCACCGCGTTGACGGGCCCCATGCCCATGTACTCGGGCTCCAGGCCCGTGACGGACGAGGCGACGATCCGCGCCAGCGGAGTCAGGCCCAGCTCGGCGGCCCTGGTGTCGGACATGACCATCACCGCGGCGGCGCCGTCGTTGAGCGGGCATGCGTTGCCGGCGGTCACGGTGCCGCCGGGGATGAACGCCGGCTCCAGCTCGGCGAGCCGCTCCAGCGTGGTGTTGGGCCGGGGGCCGTCGTCGGCGCTGATCACCCGGCCGTCCGGCACCGTCACCGGGGTGATCTCACGGTCGAAGAACCCGTTCTTCTGGGCCTCCACCGCCCGGTCCTGGGACAGCTTGGCGTACTCGTCCTGCCGCTCCCGGGTGATCCCGTACCTGGCGGCGACGTTCTCCGCCGTGATCCCCATGGGGATGTAGACGTTGTTGATGTAGTCGGCCCGGGTGTTGTCGGTGAACCGCGGGTTGAGGTCGGACGACTCGAAAGCCCGGCCGTAGGTGCGGGTGATCGACTCGACGCCCGCGGCGACGTAGACGTCGCCCTCGCCGGTGTTGATGGCGTGATAGGCCATCCGGATGGTCTGCAGCGACGAGGCGCAGAAGCGGTTGACCGTGGTGGCAGGCACGGTGTCGGGCAGCCCGGCCAGCAGGGCGGCGGGACGGGCGACGTTGTAGCCCTGCTCGTGGTGGGTCATGGCGCAGCCGACCATGACGTCGACCACGGAAGCCGGATCGACCTGCGGCACCTTCTCCATCAGGGCCGAGATGGCCATGGCCGCCAGGTCGTCGGCACGGACGTCGATCAGCGAGCCCTTGTAGGCGCGGCCGATCGGGGTCCTCGCCGTGGCAACGATGACTGCATCAGGCATCCCCATCCTCCTGGGTCTTTTCACCGCACCGTGGTGCGTGGGGTCGTAACTTTCGGATCGAACCGTAACCCAAATCTCCATGCGCCGTTCGCTGATCCCCGTGGTGGCGCTGGTGGTGCTGGCCGCGTGCTCCCCGGGGACCGCGAGCACCACCACGCCCACATCCGAGCCGACCACCTCGACTACTCCGGCCGAGCCGTCGACCACGACGTCGGCGACCGCGGCCCCGTCGACCACGACCACCCTGTCGCTCGACGGCCTGGTCCTCCCGGTGGCCCGGGACGAGATGCCAGGGAACTGGCGGGAGGTGCTCTTCATCCCCTACGGCGACACACCCGACACGCTGGGCACGTCGCCCGGCGGTGACGGCGGGAGCGTCAAGTGGGGCCCGGAGTACGGCGCCCAGGCGCCGGACGGGTCGTGGTGGTTCCTCGACGCGGCGAAGCTCCGCCTCGCCCACTTCGACGCCGACGGCAGCTACATCGAGCAGGTGGAGATCCCCGAGTCGATGCTGGTGAACGGGACCTACTTCCAGTGGAGCATGCCCCGGATCATGGACGACGGCACGCTGGTGGCGGCCCGCTTCGGCGACTCCACCCTCGCCCTCCTTCGCTACCGGGAAGGGACGCTCGACGAGGTCTCGGTGCCGGTGATGGCGGTGCCGCGCTACCACGACGGCGAGACCATCTATGCGTTCAGCTTCGACGACGGGAGCCTCTGGGCTGTCGACCCGCTGGCCGGGACGGCCGAGCCGGCCGACCAGATGACCGGCCGGGACGGTTCCCGCTTCTCCATCACCGTGTCGTCGGGCCGGGTCCGCGTGGTGCTGCCCGACGCCGGAGTCGAAGAGGACCTGGTGTTCTCGGCGGAGCAGGTCGGCGGCGAAGTGGGCTTCGCGATCGAGGTCGCCACCGACCACGAGGGCGGCATCCACATCCTCCTGGTGGGCGGCGCCATGGAGGACGAGTCGCTGCAACTGGCGGGGTATGTGCTGCTCGGCAGGGACGGGAGTCTGAGGGCGCTCGATCCGGTGATGAACCCGTTCACCGAATCCGACCCCGGCACGCCGGCGCGGCTGGGCGTCATGCCGGGCACGACCCGCCCGACCTTCATGGTGATCGGGATCGACGGGGTCCGGGTGTTCACCCGGGGCTGATCAGCCCTCTTCGTCTACGGGAAGCAGCCCTTCGAGGAGCACGACCTCGACGAAGCCGCCCTCCAGGTCGACCACGGGGACGAGGTCCGCGACGAACGGGACCTCGAAGGTGACGCCGTCCTTCTCGACGACGAGGCGGGACTGGACGGGGCCGTGCTCGACTCCGACGACGACACCGCCGAGGGGACGGACCTCCAGGCCGATCAGGTCCTCGTCCCAGAACTCGCCCTCTTCCAGCTCGCGCTCGGAGGTGGTGAGGACGTCGAGGTTGCGGATGGCCTCGGCGGCGGTGCGGTCGGGGACCTCTTCGAACGCCACCTGCCAGCCCTTGTCGCCGCGGCGAAGCGCGCGAACGGTGAGCTCGCGGTCTCCGACCAGGACGGTGGAGCCGGGCTCGAAATAGGCGAGATCGGCGTCGTCGACGTACAGGCCCAGGAAGCCCTGCAGGCCGTGGGGACGGCCCAGGCGGGCGACCTTCACCGGCTCAGTCGACGAACTCAACGCCGGCGACGATCCCTTCCTCTTCGCCGGCGGCAGCGGCGGCGGCACGGATCGCCTTGGCGACGCGCCCCCGGCGGCCGATGACACGACCCAGGTCGCCCTTGGCGGTGCGCACCTCGGCGACCACCTCGTTCGGGCCCTGCTCGATCACGTCGACGACGACCTCGTCCGGCTCGTCGACGATGCTCTTGACGACGTAGGTGACGACCCGCTTGACGATCTCGCCCCTGGCCATCACTCCTCCTCGGAGGCGGCCTCTTCGGCCTCGGCGGCAGTCTCCTCGGCCGCGGCCTCCCCGGAGGCGGCCTCGGGCTGCTCGGCAGCTGCCTCGGGCTCCTCGACGGGCTTCTCCTCGGCCTCGGCCTTCTCCACGCCGACCACGTGCACCTTGCCGGTCTTGATCTTCATCGTGGTCATGGCGCCGGAGATGTTGAGGATCTTCTCCACGCGCTCGGAGGGCTGGGCGCCGCGGGCGAGCCAGTAGGCGGCGCGCTCGTTGTCGACCTCGATGAGCGACGGGTTCTTGAGCGGCTCGTAGCGGCCGATCTGCTCGATGTAGCGGGAGTCGCGCTGGCGACGCCCGTCAACGACGACGATCCGGTACATGGGCTGCTTCTTCTTGCCCATGCGTATCAGTCGCATCCTGACAGCCATTCAGTTCACCTCTTCATTCGCCGACCGCCGACCAGGGCACCGAGGTTCGGCATGCCCTTACCCCCGGCCAACGTCTTCATCATCTTCTGTGCCTCGGTGTACTGCTTGAGCAGCCGGTTCACCTCCTGCGGGCTGGTACCCGACCCGGCCGCGATACGGCGCTTTCGGCTGCCACCGATGATCTTGGGGTTCCGGCGCTCCTCGGGCGTCATCGACTGGATGATCGCCTCCACCCGTTTGAGGTCTTTGTCGTCGACGTCGACCTCGCGCAAGAGCGAACCGGCCCCCGGAAGCATAGCAAGGATGTCCTTCAGAGACCCCATCCGCCGGATGGTCTGGAACTGTTTCAGGAAGTCGTCGAGGGTGAACTCGCCCTTCTGCAGCTTGCGGGCGGTCTCCTCGGCCTCCTTCTGGTCGAACGCCTGCTCCGCCTTCTCGATGAGGCTGAGGACGTCGCCCATGCCGAGGATCCGGGAGGCCATCCGCTCCGGGTGGAACGGCTGCAGGTCACCGATCCCCTCACCGACGCCGGCGAACTTCACGGGAGCGCCCGTGACCGCGCGGACGGAGATGGCGGCGCCACCGCGGGCGTCGCCGTCGAGCTTGGAGAGGACGACGCCGGTGATGCCGATGCGCTCCTGGAAGCCCTGGGCGACGTTGACGGCGTCCTGGCCGGTCATGGCGTCCACGACCAGGAGCACCTCGTCCGGCTCGATCGCCTTGTGGACCGAGGCGAGCTCGTCCATCAGCTCCCGGTCGATCTGGAGACGGCCGGCGGTGTCGACGATGATCACGTCGCAGCCCCGCCGCTCGGCCTCCTTGCGGGCGGCCCTGGCGAGCTTCACGGCCTTGGACTTGCGGTCCGAGAGGACCGGGACGCCGATGCGGGCGCCCAGCGTCTCCAGCTGGTCGACGGCGGCCAGACGCTGCAGGTCGGCGGCGACCAGGAGCGGCCTGCGGCCCTGCGACTTGAGCAGGTTGGCGAGCTTGGCCGCGGTCGTGGTCTTGCCGGAGCCCTGGAGGCCGGCCATGAGGATGACCAGGGGCCGCTTCCGGGCCAGACCCTCGTTCTCCCCGCCGAGAGTGGCGACCAGCTCTTCGTGGACGATCTTGATGACCTGCTGGCCCGGGGTGATCGCCTTGGAGACGTCCTCCCCCAGCGCCCGTTCCCGCACCCGGGCGAGGAAGTCCCTGACCACGCCGACGTTGACGTCGGCCTCGAGCAGGGCGATGCGGACGTCGCGCAGCGCCTGGTCGATGTCCTTCTCGGACAGCTTGCCCTTGCCACGCAGGGTGGCGAAGACGTTCTCGAAGCGGCTGGTCAGGGTGTCGAACACTTGGGTTGCAGGATATGAGTGTCGGGAGGCCAACCGGGCGCTTCGCCGGGAACACCGGCCACCGACCGTCCTGACTGACCGCCGACGCGACCTGGCCCGGGTCCGACGACCCGGGCCAGGCGTCGCTCGAACCTGGGAAGGCTCAGCCGGCGAAGGCCTCCTCGAAGGCGGCCCGGAACTCGTCCGTGACCGGCCCCGAGTATCCGCAGTAGTTGACTGTGCCGTCCGTGGCGCTGATCAGGTAGGACTGGCCCTCCTCGAAGGCGACGCCACCGATCAGGGCCTCCATGCCGGCCTCGGCCTCGAGGATCACGGTGTCGGCATCGCCACCGGCGTACCACCGGGTCACCTGGAGCTCGACCGTGTCGCCCCCGGCGGCCACGACCACGCCCTCGAAAGCCACCTCGGCCCTGGCGAGCTCCTCGACGGAGAACATCAGACACATGGCCATCGGGTCGTCGGCGCGGGCGGACAGGGTCAGCGGGGCGGCCTTGCTGCCGCCTCCCAGCGCCATGGCGGCGGCGATGGCCGCGACCGCCACGACGGCGGCTGCGGCCGGCAGCCACTTTCGGCTGGTTCTCTCGGCGACCTGTGTGCTCATCACTTCCTCCAACAGTCGTCGTGACGACGGCGTCGTCATGGGTTCCGTGGGCACACCCGGGGGCATGGGGTCGAGGCGGGCGAGCCGCTCCCTCAACTCATCACTCATGTGGTCTGCTCCTTGGTGCGTCCGACCCTTTCCTGTCCGGAGGAGCGGGGATCCTGTCGTGTCATCTCCTCGCCGAGCTTGCGGCGTGCCCGGCTGAGGCGAAGCGTGGCGGCGTTGACGGTGAGGCCGAGGACCGTGGCGATCTCCCTGGGCTCGAGACCCTCCCACGCCCACAGGCGGAGGATTTCCCGGTCGGAGTCGGTGAGGCGGGCCAGCGCGGCCTCCAGCTCGGGATCACCTGACTCCTCCTGCGGGGCCGGTGCCGGCTCCCGCTCCAGGCGCTCCACGAGCTGGAGATGGCGCCGCCTCCCCCGACGGTGGTTGGAGGCTACGCGGCGGGCGACGCCGTAGCACCAGGGAAGAGGGTTTTCTGAAGGGACGTCCTCGAGACGCCTCCAGATGACCAGCAGGGTCTCGGAGAAGGCGTCGGCGGCGTCCTCGGGTGTCATCCGGCGCAGCAGGTACCGCTGCAGCGGGCCGAACACCTCGGCGGCCAGGGCCTCGAAGCGGCGTTGTCTCTCGGTTTGCACGTCCGTCTCTTTGTGTCCGGCAGCCGGGCGGTTCTGTCGTTGGACGGCATGGGAGGGGCCGCGGTTCTCGGTCACCGCCGGCGGGTCTGCCTCCCCGCCCCGTAAGGCCCAGCCATCGCCACGCACGCCCCCTCCCCTCTCCGCCCACTCACGGTGGGCGAGGCAGCGACCGCGCACCGCCTCGCACCCCACGGCCCCGCTCTCGTCCGGTGGGATACCCTGATGCCGTGATCCCTTCTCGAATCGAGGAGCTGGCGGCCGAGCTGGAGGCCAGGGACTACCTGGCCGGCGACGACCTGGTGGTCGTCATCCACCTCGCCCTCCATCTGGGACGGCCCTTGTTCCTCGAAGGCGAGCCGGGTGTCGGGAAGACCGAGGTCGCCAAGGTGCTCTCCGACATGACCGGGGAGCCGCTGATCCGGCTCCAGTGCTACGAGGGCCTCGACGTCGCCCAGGCGCTGTACGAGTGGGACTACGCCCGCCAGATGCTGGAGATCCGCCTCGTGGAGGCCCGCGGCGGCCAGGTCGGCGCCAGGGACATCATGAGCCGGGACTTCCTCGTCGCCCGCCCGCTGCTCCAGGCCATCGAGGCCAGCCGGGGCGGGCGCCGCGCCGTCCTCCTCATCGACGAGCTCGACCGGGCCGACGAGGAGTTCGAGGCGTTCCTCCTCGAGCTGCTCTCCGACTTCCAGGTGACCATCCCCGAGATCGGCACGATCGCCGCCGACGACCCGCCGATCGTGATCATCACCTCCAACCGGACCCGTGAGATCCACGACGCCCTGAAGCGTCGCTGCGTCTACCACTGGATCGACTACCCGGCCCGGGAGACCGAGGCCGCCATCGTCCGCCGCAAGGTGCCCGGCATCGACGAGGCCCTCGCCGACTCGCTGGCCGGGGCGATGGAGCGGCTCCGCGCGATGAACCTCTTCAAGCCGCCGGGCGTGGCCGAGACCCTGGACTGGGCGGAGGCGCTGCGGCTCCTCGAGGCCGGGGCGCTCACCCCTGAGCTCGTCGACCGCACCCTCGGTGTCGTCCTCAAGTACAAGGACGACATCGAGGCGGTCCGTGACGCGGGCGTCGAAGAACTGGTCGTATGACCGCGACGCTCGACGACATCACGTCTTTCGCCCGGGAGCTGCGGAGCGCGGGCATAGGCGTCACGCCCGATCAGATCGCGGGCATGTGCCAGTCCATCACGATGGTCGACCCCGCCGAGGAGTGGCAGGTCCGTGCGGCGTTCCGCTCGCTCACCGTGACCGGGCCGGCCCAGCTCGAGACGTTCGACCGGGTCTTCGACTCGTTCTTCCACCGGCTGCGCGACCCGAGGCCCCCCGCCTACGTCCCACAGCCGATGCAGCCAAAGCGGGCCAGGCCGCTGTTCGCCTCCGAGCAGGTGACCGAGCCGACCGGCGAGGTCTCCACCCAGACCGGGGCTTCCCTCATGGAGCGGCTGGCGGCACGCGACTTCGCCGAGATGGACGACGAGGAGCTGGAGATGGCGAGGCGGCTCGTCGAGACGATGTTCTGGAAGCCGCCCGTCACCCGGACCAGACGGTGGGAGGCGCACCACCGGGGCCGCAGGCCCGACATGCGCCGCACCCTCCGCCGGTCGGTCGGCCCGGGGGGCGCCGTCCGGCCCACCGAGCTCCGGGTCGGCGGGGGCGCCGCGGGACCGGTCTCTGTACCACTCTGACGACGCCGCAGCACAAAAAAGGGGTGATTACGGTGGCCTGCAGA
>QGUS01000307.1 GCA_003242515.1 Actinomycetota bacterium | reverse complement strand
GGGTGACAACACGGAGATGACCGTGGAGTTGATCGCTCCGATCGCCATGGACGAGGGTCTCCGGTTCGCCATCCGTGAGGGCGGCCGCACCGTCGGCGCCGGCCGCGTCACCAAGATCCTGAAGTAACCGAGATGCCTTCAGACAAGCGTCCGCCGCTCACGATGGCTTGCACCGAGTGCAAGCGGCGGAACTACGTGACCACCAAGAACAAGTCCAACACCCAGGAGCGGCTCGAGCTGAAGAAGTACTGCCGGTGGTGCCGGCAGCACACGGTTCACCGCGAGACCCGCTGACCCTGGGTCGGCCTTCTGGAGCAGCCACGCTCACCTGGCAGAATGCCCGTCAGGTGACGTGGCTGCTCCCTTTCGTCGGCGTGCTCCTGATGGCGCCCCTGTCGCGCCGGGGGCACGGATGGGCACTGGCCCATGGGTGGCTCTGCACCCGGGTCGCCGCGCCCGAGCGTGGCCACGTCATCCGGTCGCTGGAGCGGGTCCTCGGGCCCGGCTGCGAGCACGTCGAGGAGGAGATGCGGTCCGTGCAGATCGAGGCGCACCACGGCGGTGAGGTGGAGTGATGGAGGGACGCAACTTCGGGCCCGGGACCCTCTCCGTCACCCGTGACCGGGTCGCCGCCTATGTCGAGGCCACCGGGGACGACCCCCACCGCTGGCGGGACCACGCCCCGCCGGGATTCGCCTCTGCGGCCCTGTTCGTGGTCGCTCCCGACCTGCTCGCGGAGCTGGCCGGCCGCTCGGTCGTCCACGGCGAGCAGACCTTCGCCTGGCACCGCGCCGTCCGCGTCGGCGACGAGCTCACCGTCGCCGGGACCGTGAGCCGGTACCGGGAGCGGGGCGGCGTCGTCTATGTGGGCTTCGACCTCTCCGTCACGGACGGCGCCGGCGAGGTCGTGACCGGATCCTCCCTCTTCCTGCTCTCCGGCGAGTCGGCGCCGGTCGATTCCGGGGCGGTCGTCTCCGAGCCCGCCCCCCACGACGACGGCGCCCCCGGGGAGGGGGAGCGCTCCGCCTCCAGGGCCACGCTCGTGAGGTACGCAGCCGCCTCGGGCGACTGGAACCCCGTGCACTGGGACCACGACTCTGCCGTCGCCGCCGGGTTCCCCGGCGTGGTGGTCCATGGCCTCCTCCAGGCGGCCTGGGCGCTCCAGGAGGCAGCCCGGCACCGCTCCGGCCCCCGGCCGGTCGCCTCCGCCCGCTTCCGCTTCCGGGCACCCCTCCTCCCGGCCCGGCCCGCCCGCGTCACGGGCGAGGTCGAGGAAGACGCGGTGGCGGTGTCCATCGCCGACGGCACCCAGGAGTACCTGAATGCCCGCATCGAGCTCGCCGATGAGTAACCGCGGCGACACGGGCCCGGTCGAAGATCGGAGAGAGAAGGAGCTCGTCGCCAGGGCCCAGCGCGGTGACCGTGCCGCGTTCGCCGCCCTGGTGCGGGCCCATCAGGACGAGGTGTACACGTTGGCGAGAAGGCTCGTCGGTGACCCGCATCTGGCGGCTGACGTCGCCCAGGACGCACTGGTGAGGGCATGGCGCGCCCTCCCCGCCTTCCGGGGCGACTCCAAGCTGTCCACCTGGCTCCACCGCATCACCGTGAACACGGCGTGGACCCACCGGGACCGCGCCCGCCGGCATGCCGCAGTCGCACTCGACGAGGTGGCCGAGCGGCCCGCCCTTCCCGGGGTGGACCACGACCCCGAGGTAGCGGGCGAGATGCTGGAGCTGCGCGGTCGCCTGCGTCATGCGCTGGACCGTCTGCCCGAGGGGCAGCGACAGATCGTCGTGCTCAAGGACGTGTACGGCTGGTCGCACACCGAGATCGCCCGGACCATGGGCATCAGTGTCACCGCCGCCAAGGTGCGCCTGCACCGGGCCCGGGCCCGTCTCGCCAAGGACCTTGAGGAGAGCGCATGAGCATCTTCTGCGAGATCGCCGCCCCGTTCGTCGCCAACAGCGCCGTGGACGGCACCGAGGTCGCCGTCCCGTTCCGGGGGCATGTCGCCTCCTGCCTCCGCTGCCAGGCCCGGCACGCCGCGATGAGCCGCACCGCCCGGGAGCTGCGGTCCCTGGCCCCGGACACCGACAAGGCGCCCGCAGACCTGGAGTGGCGGGTGATGTCCTCTCTGGACGGAGAACTCGCCATCCCGCGTTCCTGGCGCCGGCCCGCAGCCGTCGCCGCCACGCTCGTCTCGATGGCCGTGGCCATCCTCATCTGGCGGCTCCGGCCCCGCGCCAGCAACGGCTGACCCCTGACGGGGCCGCGGCGCATATGCTCGCGGCATGGGCGACCCTGCCTGCTGGATGCACGAGCTGTGCCCGCAGTGCGGCTCGATCGCGCCCGAACGGGGCCCCGACGACCCGTGCCCGGT
>QGUS01000306.1 GCA_003242515.1 Actinomycetota bacterium | reverse complement strand
ATGGCCTCGCTGACCTCGTCCTCGAGAAGCTGCAGCTCCTCGCTCTCGAGCTCTTCGAGGGCGTCCTCGGTCTCTTCGTCGACCTCCGCGTCCTCGTCCTCGTCGTCTTCGTCCTCGTCGTCGTCGGCGTCGAACACGACGTCCTCATCGGCGTCGACTGCAGGGACGATGTCGTCGTCGAGAGCGAGCTCCTCCTCGTCGAGGTCGACCGGCTCCGAGTCGTCGGGCTCGATCTCCTCCAGGTCCTCGGTCAGGTCGAGGGGCTCTTCCGGCTGCTTCTTCTTGGGTGCCATCTCTCTCTCAGGTGGGGTGAGGCGGGCGGGAGTATAAGGGGCGGGCGCTAGATCTTGAGGCGCATCGCGGCCGGGAGAACCCTTCCGCGCACGGGAGTATTCCCGAGGAGATCTCCGTCTGCCTCGAAGGGCCAGACCGGGTCCGCCTCGATGGTGAACTCGGCCGCCCGGAAGCGCCTCACGGCCGGGTCGTTGAGGTGGGTGCCACGGATGATCTTCGGCACCAGAGGCGGGGCCTGGCGCTTGCGGAGCACGTACACCTGCATGTCCGCCACGCCGTCGACGAGGGTCGCCTTCGGCGCCACGTTCCAGCCGCCCGCGAAGAACTGGGCGTTGGCGGCGATGACGGCCAGCGCTCCCTCGGCCTCGTAGGTGCGGCGCTCGGTGGTGACCTTCACGTTCGCGTACGGGAAGCCCGGCAGCCGTCCCGCGAAGGCCAGCGGGTACCGGGCGGGGCCGAGCCTGCGGCTCAGCTTCAGGGCGCTCTCCAGGGCTGCGGCGCCCACCCCGGCCTGGGAGACATTGATGCAGTGACGCTTCCCCCACTGTCCCTCGAGGAGGACCATGTCGACGAGGTAGGTGTCGTCGGTGGTGAGGTGCTTGGCCGCTCCGGCGACGTCCTGGGGCAGGCCGAAGGTGCGGAGCAGGTCGCATCCGGTCCCGGCGGGGAGCATCGCCAGGGTGACCTCGGTGCCGAAGGGGGCGAGCTCGTCGGCGACCAGGGAGAGCGTGCCGTCCCCGCCGACCGCAGCGACCCGGGTGTAACCGTCGTTCGCCGCCGCCCGGACCATGGCGCGGGTCTCATCGGCGCTGGCGGGGACCTCCAGATGGTGCTCGACGCCGTGGAAGCGGAGGGCTTCGGTGACCGCCTGCGGCGGGACCGGCCGGCGGCCGGCCTGGGGGTTGACCACGACGAACCAGCTCATCACCCGACTCCCTGGGCCGCCACGACGCCCCGGTCGACCATCTCCAGGGCCGCGGCGGCGTCCCCGGACATCTCGGTGATACCGTCGCGGATCTGACGGAGCAGGTCGGCGAGTTGGCGGGAGACGCGGACGAAGTCACCGGGGGCCATTCCGCCGATCGGCAGCGCCTCGAAGTCGACTCCGGAGGCCCACTGGTAGGCGATGGCGGCGAAGCCCGGGTCGGGTCGCCTGGTGGGGACGAGGCGGGCGGCGCGCTCACGCGTGATCAGGTCGTCCCAGAGATCCTCCACCTGCGCCCACCTCACTGCTAGTTCCTCGGTGGGCCATTCTGGCGGCGACACCTCGTCCGTGCGTGGCTCGTAGACGAAGACCGAGAGCAGGGCCGCGATCTCGGCCGGCGTGAGGGCCCAGAAGACGCCGTGCTCGACGCACTCGGCCAGCAGCAGGTCGGACTCGTTGTAGAGGCGCCGGAGCCGCTCGCCACGGCGGGTGAGCTTCCACCCCTCCACGTAATCGAGGTCTTCGAGGAGGGCGCGGATGGCGGAGAACTCTTCCACGAGACCCTTCCGGGAGCCCCGCCGCCGCGAGGCCATCTGCTCCCTCTTCCGCTCCAGCCGCTGCAGTCGCCGGTAGGCGGCGAGGTGACGCGCCGCGTCCGGGCATGAGGCCACCGGGTGCTCGATGAGGGCCCGGGTCTCCTTCGACGGCGCCCGCGCCGCCTTGATCCGGGACAGCCGGCGCAGGGTCTCCTGGGTGAACTTCCGCTCCCGGGGCCGGAACGGAGTCGGGATGGAGATCTGCCCGACCTTGTAGCTGGCGGCGGTGATGTCACGCATCCGGAGGGTGTGGACCCGTCCGGAGGTGGAGAGCGCCATGTAGCGGACCCCGTGGTCCTTGGCGGGGAGGCGCCGCAGGACGACATACCGCCCGTCGGCCTGGCCGCCCACCACCTGGACGACGTCCCCCGCCGACAGCGTGGCGGCGATCCGGTCGTTGTGCCTCTTGGCCGCCGTGGCGTCCACCGCGACGGCGTAACCGGCGACGTCGCCCCGCTCGCAGGCGGCGGCCTCCCGCTCGGCGGCGAGCGCGGCGCGCAGGGCGCCGGGGCGCCCGCGTACTGCCCCCACCCCCCCCACCCCCGGAAACGGGCGAACCAAGACCCCCC
>QGUS01000305.1 GCA_003242515.1 Actinomycetota bacterium | reverse complement strand
TGTGGTCGGAGACGGTGACGATGGTCAGGGCACGGCCACCGTGCTCCGCTGCCACGCCGTAGAGGCCCGCGGCCTCCATCTCGACGGCCAGGACCCCCATCTTCTCCATCCGGTCGAAAGCCTCGGCGTCGGGGTTGTAGAAGAGGTCAGCCGAGTGGATGTTCCCCACCTTGACGTCGATGCCCCTCTCCCGGGCGGTGTCGACGGCGGCCTCGAGGAGCCAGTAGTCGGCGGTGGCGGCGAAGTCGTACCCGCCGTACCGGACCCGGTTGACGCCGGAGTCGGTGCAGGCGCCGATGGCGATGACGATGTCACGGACCTTGATCGAGGTCGGGATGCCGCCGCACGACCCGACCCGGATGAGCCGCTCCACGCCGTACTCGTTGATCAGCTCCGTGGCGTAGATCGACGCCGAGGGGATGCCCATGCCGGTGCCCATGACCGACACCGGGACGCCCTGATAGGTGCCGGTGAAGCCGAGCATGTTGCGGACCGCGGTCACCTGCCGGGCGTCTTCGAGGAAGCTCTCGGCGATGAACCTGGCCCGGAGCGGGTCGCCGGGAAGCAGGACGGAGGGGGCGAAGTCACCCTTCTGGGCGGAGATGTGCGGTGTGGGCATTCATGACTCCTTGTTCGTCAGGGCCCAAGTTATCGGATCGCAGGCGACCTCGGTCACCCGCCCTTCCGGATGACGGACGCCGGGCCTAACCTCGGCCCATGGCCGACTTCTACCAGGAGATCCTGTCGCTGCGGGCCATCCGTGCCTACGAGGACCGCCCCCTCTCCGACGAGCACCTCGACGCGATCGTCGAGGCGGCCCGGTGGACGGGGAGCTCGAAGAACCGTCAGGACTGGTCGTTCGTCGTCGTGACCGACCGGGACCGGCTCCACGGGCTCGCGGAGTGCGGCGACTTCACCCAGCCGGTCCGCGACTCGGCCGCCACCATCGTCCTGGTTAAGGAACCGGGCGGGCACGACTTCGACCTCGGTCGCGCCGCCCAGAACATGATGCTGGCCGCCAAGGCCATCGGCGTGGCGAGCTGCCCGATCACCCTCCACCGCCCGGCCGAGGCCCGTCAGTTCCTGGGCCTCTCCGCCGAGCAGGAGGCCCGCTATGCGGTCGCCTTCGGCTACCCGGCCCCGAATGCGGCGCCGGCGAAGTTCGGCGGCCGCAAGCCCAAGGACGAGGTGGTCCGCTACGACCGGGCCTGACGCGGGCGCCCGCGAGGTTGTCGTGGCGGGCTGTTACGTTGGCCCGCCGGATGTCTGAGAACCTCGTCGAGGCGCGCGGCCTCACCAAGACCTTTGGATCGTTCACCGCGGTGGCGGGCGTCGACTTCGAGATCCGCAAGGGGGAGGCGTTCGGCTTCCTCGGCCCCAACGGCGCCGGGAAGACCTCCACCATGCGGATGATCTCGACGGTGAGCCCGGTCACCGGTGGCGAGCTCCGTGTGTTCGGCATGGACCCGCGGACGCAGGGGAGGGACATCCGGAGGCGGATCGGCGTCGTGCCCCAGGAGGACAACCTCGACCTCGAGTTGACGGTCGCGGAGAACCTGTACGTCTACGGGCGGTACCACGACATGCCCCGCCCGGTCATCCGGCAGCGCATCGACGAGCTGCTGGACTTCGCCCAGCTCACCGACCGGAGGGACAAGCCGGTCGAGTCGCTCTCCGGCGGCATGAAGCGGCGGCTCACCATCGCCCGCGCCCTGATCAACGAGCCCGACCTCGTGATCCTCGACGAGCCCACCACCGGCCTGGACCCGCAGGCCCGCCAGCTGCTGTGGGACCGCCTCTACAGCCTGAAGCGGCAGGGGGTCACGCTGATCGTCACCACCCACTACATGGACGAGGCGGAGCAGCTCTGTGACCGGCTCGTCGTCATGGACCAGGGGAGGATCGCCGCCGAGGGCTCGCCGGCCGAGCTGATCCGCCGGTACTCCACCCGTGAGGTCGTCGAGCTGCGCTTCCGGGAGGGGGAAGAGGAGGCGGCGGTGCCCCGGCTGGACGGACTGGCCGACAGCACGGAGGTCCTGCGGGACCGGGTGCTGCTCTACACCAACGACTCCGATGCCACGCAGCGGGGCCTCCACGAGCGGGACATCCACCCCGAGCAGGTGCTGGTGCGCCGCTCCACCCTGGAGGACGTCTTCTTGAAGCTCACGGGCCGGAGGCTGATCGACTGATGACCGTCCTCACCCGCGCCGCCCGGACCATCGAGTCGGAGCTGATCGCCTACAAGCGGACCTGGCGCGGCACGGTCTTCTCCAGCTTCATCAACCCCGTCCTCTTCCTCACCGCCATGGGCGTGGGGCTGGGCAGCTATGTCGACAGGGGAGGCGTCGACCTCGGCGTGAGCTACCTGACCTTCATCGCCACCGGTCTCATGGCGGCGA
>QGUS01000304.1 GCA_003242515.1 Actinomycetota bacterium | reverse complement strand
CTACATGACCACCCAGGCGCCCCACATCATCCGGGCGGCGGTGGCCATGATCGCCGAGCTGCCCGAGCACATGATCCGCATCATCGCCCCGGACATCGGCGGCGGCTTCGGGAACAAGGTCCCGGTGTACCCGGGCTATGTGGTGTCGATCCTGGCATCGATCCTGTTGGAGAAGCCGGTGAAGTGGATCGAGGACCGCACCGGCAACCTGATCTCCACCGGCTTCGCCCGGGACATCTACCTCGAGGGCGAGATGGCCCTCCGGAAGGACGGGAAGATCCTCGGCGTCCGGATGAACTGCATCGCCGACCACGGCGCCTTCTTCTCGGACGCCCAGCCGTCGAAGTTCAAGATCGGGCTCCTGCACTCGGCATTCGCCTGTTACGACATCCCGGCGGCGCATCTCACCGCCCGGGGCGTCTACACCAACAAGGCGCCTGGCGGTGTGGCCTACAGGTGCTCGTTCCGGGTCACCGAGGCCATGTTCTTCCAGGAGCGGATGGTGGAGACCGCGGCGATCGACCTGGGCATGGACCCGGCGGAGATCCGCAGGGTCAACTTCGTCCGGGACGACGACTTCCCGCACCGCACCGCCTTCGGGTTCCTCACCGACTCGGGTCAGTACACGAAGTGCCTCGACCTTGGTCTCGAGGCGATCGGCTACGACACGTTCCGGCAGGAGCAGGAGGAGGCCCGCAAGCGGGGCCGTCTCCTCGGCATAGGCATCTCCACGATGACCGAGCCGCTGGGCGCCGGGAACAGCCGGGAGTTCGACATCCTCGGGATCAAGATGTTCGACTCCGCCGAGCTGCGGATCCACATGACGGGGAAGGCACTGCTCCGCACCGGCGCCCGCAGCCAGGGCCAGGGGCACGAGACCACCTGGGCCCAGATCGTGGCCCACGAGCTCGGCCTTCCCGCCGAGGACGTGACGGTCGAGGAGGGTGACACCGACACCGCGCCCTTCGGGATGGGCACATACGCCTCCCGGAGCACGCCGGTGGCCGGCGCGGCCATCTCCATGGCCGCCCGCAAGATCCGGGCGAAGGCGCGAAAGATCGCGGCGCATCTCCTCGAGGTGTCCGAAGAGGACGTCGAGTGGGAGCTGGGCCGGTTCTATGTGCGGAGCCGTCCCGAGCAGGGCGTGACGATCCAGGAAGCAGCCATGGCCGCCTACTCCAACATGCCCGACGGCATGGAGCCCGGTCTGGAGGCCATCGCCTACTACGACCCGCCCAACCTGACGTGGCCGTTCGCCGCGTACATCGCCAAGGTCGAGGTCGACCCCGAGACCGGTGTCTGGGACGTCCTGCGGATGGTGGCGGTCGACGACTGCGGGGTCCGGATCAACCCGATGATCGTGGAGGGCCAGATCATGGGCGGCCTCACCGAGGCCTACGCCATGGCCAGCATGCAGTACATCACCTTCGACGCCGAGGGCAACTGCATCGGCTCCAACTTCACCGACTACCTCCTGCCGACGGCATGGGAGACGCCGGGGTTCGAGCTCCACGAGGTCGTCACCCCGTGCCCGCACCATCCGATCGGTGCCAAGGGGATCGGCGAGTGCGCCGCGGTCGGCGGACCGGCGGCGTTCGTCAACGCCGTCATCGACGCGGTCAAGCACCTGGGCGTGAAGAACATCGACATGCCCGTGCTTCCCGACCGGGTCTACGAGGCGATCAAGACGGGCAAGGACGTGAGCGGAGCGCCCCCGGTGAGGACGGACGGATGAGCGCACGAGCCGAGGCCTGGGAAGTCCTCGAACTGGCCACGGAGATGGCTCGCCAGGGCGAGATGTTCGCCCTGGCGACAGTGGTGTGGCGGCAGGGGCCTTCCTCGGGTCATCAGGGCTCCCGGGCCATCATCACCCCGGCGGGTGAGATCCACGGCTGGATCGGCGGCGCTTGCGCCGAACCGGTGGTGCTCGGCGAGGCGAGGCGAGCGCTCGAGGACGGGGAGCCCCGGCTCATCCTCCTCGGCACCCGGGACGCATTCGGCGAGATGCCCGAGGGGATGCTGGTCGTCCCCATGTCGTGTCAATCGGAGGGCGCCATGGAGGTGTACATCGAACCCGTGCTGCCATCGCCGCAGGTGATCGTCGTGGGCGACAGCCCGATGACGTCCACCCTGGTCGAGATGGCCGGTCTGCTCGGCTGGAAGGCGCAGCTCGTTTCCGCCACGGAACTGGACCCCAACCAGCTCGGACCGACCTCGGTCGTCGTGGTCGCCACCCAGGGACACGGCGACGAGGAGGCCGTCGAGGCGGCCGTGCGATCCAAGGCCGGCTTCGTGGGCCTGGTCGCGTCGGCGGGGGGGGCCGGGGCGGCAAAGGGGTACCTTGCCGACAGGGGGGGGGCCGAGGAGCAAATCGCCCGGTCAAAGGGGCGGGTGGGGGCGAACCTGGGCAA
>QGUS01000049.1 GCA_003242515.1 Actinomycetota bacterium | reverse complement strand
CCTCGGCCTCCTCCTCCGGCTGTCCGCCACCAGGTTGGGTGGTGGGGTGGTCGTTGTGTTACGTGTGCTCGTGGTGGTCGTGGTGCTGGAGGTGGTCGTGCTGCTGGAGCTCGACGACGTCGTGGGGGTCGTGGTCGTCGTCGTGGTGGTCGTGCTGCTGGAGCTCGACGACGTCGTGGGGGTCGTGGTCGTCGTGGTTGCCGCCGTGGTGGTGGGCTGGCCCGGGGTGCTGGTGGTGGTCGGCCCGGGGGTGGTGGGCTGGGTGACCCAGGGCGTCGTCGGCTGCGTCATCCAGGTCGTCGGCGAGCCCGGCCCCGCGGTGCCGCGCGGGAGGGTGTTGGTCGGCGGCGGCACCTCGATCACGGAGCCCAGGGTCGTGGTGCTCTCGACGGAAGTGGTGCTCGTGTCGCCGGGGACCACCGCCGTCGACGAGGGGGCGCCGGGGACCACCTGCTCGGCGAACGACGGAGTGAGGGGATCGTCGGGAGTGCGGTCACCCTGGCCCGAGAAGAACGACGCCATCGCCGGGACCACCAGGTACCCGGCCATGACGAGCCCCAGGAGGATGAAGGCGATCCCGAGGACCCGGGGCAGCAGACCAGGGGGGACGCGGAACGAGCGGCGGCGGGCATGCCGCGGCTGGGTGGCGCGGAGCCGTTCCGCCAGCTGCCGCGCCAGCGCATACGGGTCGTGCCGGTTGTCGCCGGTAGAGGCCATCACCGCACCTCGAGAGACGTGCCGTCACGCAAGCTGACATCGGAGCGAGCCGATGTCAATACCCGAAGACGCGGCAGGGGCCGGGCACGACGCCCGGCCCCTGCTCGCTCACTCCTCTTCGTCGGAGGACCCGGAGTTGTTGCCGAGCGATGCGAGCCACTCGGCGGGGTTCTCCGGCAGACCGTCGTCCTCCGTGGCGTGGAGACCGCCGCCCAGGAACCCGCCCAGGTCGGCGACCGTGGTGGCGCCGGGCAGAGACGGCTGGAGCCGCTGGTACTCCCTGGCGCCCGTTCCGGCCGGGATCAGCTTGCCGATGATCACGTTCTCCTTGAGGCCCTTCATGAAGTCGGAACGGGCCTGGATGGCGGCATCGGTGAGCACCCGGGTCGTCTCCTGGAAGGAGGCGGCGGACAGCCACGACTCGGTGGCCAGCGAGGCCTTGGTGATGCCCATCAGCTGCGGGCGACCCTCGGCCGGCTTCTTGCCCTGGGCCACGAGCTCCCGGTTCACGTCCTTGAACACCTGCTCGTCGACCAGCGACGCCGGCAGGAAGTCGGAGTCGTTCGGGGCGACGACGAGAACCCGGCGCAGCATCTGGCGCACGATCATCTCGATGTGCTTGTCGTGGATCTCCACGCCCTGCGACCGGTACACCTCCTGCACCTGGTCGACCAGGTACTGCTGGCAGGCACGGACGCCGCCGATCTCGAGGACCTCCTTCGGGTCCAGCGGACCGTCGGTGAGGGCCTGGCCGGCCTGCACCTCGTCACCGTCGATGAACCTCGGACGGGCGAGACGGGATATCGGGTAGCTCACCTCGCCGTCGGAGGTGGAGACCACGATCCGTCGGCCCTCCT
Source organism: Actinomycetota bacterium (assembly GCA_003242515.1). Classification (GTDB taxonomy): domain Bacteria; phylum Actinomycetota; class Acidimicrobiia; order Spongiisociales; family ZC4RG35; genus ZC4RG35. Next base: position 7,758 of record QGUS01000049.1, on the reverse strand, counting down.
CGTCGTCGACGACCCGGGCGATACCGGAGACCTCGCTGAGGACGGCCTTGCCCTTCGGCGTGCGGGCCTCGAAGAGCTCCACGACGCGGGGCAGACCGTGCGTGATGTCGTCACCGGCGACGCCACCGGTGTGGAAGGTGCGCATCGTCAGCTGGGTGCCGGGCTCGCCGATCGACTGGGCGGCCATGATGCCGACCGCCTCGCCGATCTCGACCATGCGGTTGGTCGCCAGCGAGAGGCCATAGCACATCTGGCAGACGCCGCCGCGGGTCTCGCAGGTGAGCGGCGAGCGCACCCGCACCGAGTCGATCTCGGCCTCGGCGATGGCGTTGAGCACCTGGGCGGTGATCACCGTGCCGGCCTTCAGCTTCTCGCCGTCCGTCGTCTGGACGATCGCCCGCTCCTCCTTGACGTCCTCGGCCAGGACCCGGCCGAAGACACGGGACCGCAGGTTGCGGATCTTCTGGCCCCGCTCGTCGACCACCTTGACGCTGATGCCGCGGTCGGTTCCGCAGTCCTCCTCAAGGACGATCATCTCCTGGGAGACGTCGACGAGACGACGGGTCAGGTAGCCCGAGTCGGCGGTGCGCAGGGCGGTGTCGGCCAGACCCTTGCGGGCGCCGTGCGTGGAGATGAAGTACTCCAGCACCGACAGGCCCTCACGGAAGTTGGCCCGGATCGGCTGGGGGATGATCTCGCCCTTGGGGTTGGCCACCAGGCCACGCATGCCCGCGATCTGGCGGAGCTGCATCATGTTCCCTCGGGCGCCGGAGCCCACCATCATGTCGAGCGAGTTGAAGCGCTCCTCCTGGAGGCTCTTCTTCATCGCCTCGGTGACCTTCTCGGTCGCCTCGTTCCAGATCTCGATCAGCTCCTGACGCCGCTCGTCGTCGGTGACGACACCCTTGGCGTACAGGTCCTGGATCCGGCGGGCGCGCTCCTCGTACTCGGCGAGGATCTCCTGCTTGTTCGGCGGGGTCTTGACGTCGTCGAGGGCGATGGTGAGGCCGGCCTTGGTGGCGTACTTGAAGCCGAGCTCCTTGAGGTTGTCCAGGGTCTCGGCGACCACCGACCTCGGGTACCGCTCGATGATGTCCTCGACGAGGGCCCGAATGTCGGACTTGACGATCTTGGCGTTGATGTACGGGTAGTCCGCGGGGAGCGCCTCGTTGAGGATCAGGCGGCCCAGCGTGGTCTCCACCCGCTCGTCCGGCTGGATCGGCGCCTTGCCGATCAGGCGCCTGACCCCCGGGTCGAGACGGTCGTACAGCTCGGGGTTGCCGGCCCGCTCACCGAGGCGGATCTTGATCGGGGCGTGCAGTGACAGCTCGCCGATCTCGTAGGCCATCATGGCCTCGTCCACGTCGGCATAGACCTTGCCCGCGCCCCTGGCGTCCTCGACGAACTCCGAGAGGTAGAAGATGCCGATGACCATGTCCTGGGACGGCGTCACGATCGAGCGACCCGACGCCGGCGACAGGACGTTGTTGGTCGACATCATCAGGATGCGGGCCTCGGCCTGGGCCTCGGCGGACAGCGGCAGATGGACGGCCATCTGGTCGCCGTCGAAGTCGGCGTTGAATGCCTCGCAGACCAGGGGGTGGATCTGGATGGCCTTGCCCTCCACCAGCACCGGCTCGAAGGCCTGGATGCCGAGACGGTGCAGCGTGGGAGCACGGTTCAGGAGAACCGGATGCTCCTGGATGACCTCGGAGAGGACGTCCCACACCTGCGGGCGCTGCCGCTCCACCATCCGCTTGGCGGCCTTGATGTTCTGGGCCAGGTCGAGCTCCACCAGCCGCTTCATCACGAACGGCTTGAACAGCTCGAGAGCCATGATCTTGGGCAGGCCGCACTGGTGCAGCTTGAGGTTCGGGCCGACCACGATGACCGAGCGGCCGGAGTAGTCGACGCGCTTGCCCAGCAGGTTCTGGCGGAACCGGCCCTGCTTGCCCTTGAGCATGTCGGACAGCGACTTGAGGGCGCGGTTGCCCTGGCCAGTCACCGCCCGGCCGCGGCGCCCGTTGTCGAACAGGGCGTCGACGGCCTCCTGGAGCATGCGCTTCTCGTTGTTGACGATGATCTCCGGGGCGCCCAGGTCCAGCAGCCTCTTGAGACGGTTGTTCCGGTTGATGACCCGGCGGTACAGGTCGTTGAGGTCGGAGGTGGCGAAGCGGCCACCGTCGAGCTGGACCATCGGACGGAGCTCCGGCGGGAGCACCGGGATGGTCTCCAAGATCATGTCGACGGGCCGGTTCTTGCCCTCCCAGAAGGGCTTGACGACCTTCATCCGCTGGGTGGCGCGCTGCCGCTTCTGCTGCGAGGGGCCGTTGAGGTCGGCCTGCAGCTTCTCCATCTCGGCATCGAGGTCGAGGGTCGCCAGCAGCGCCTTGATCGCCTCGGCGCCCATGCCGCCCTCGAAGTACTCGGAGTAGCGGAAGTAGAGCTCACGCCACAGCTGTTCGGACTCGATCAGCTGCTTCGGCGCCAGGGTCCGGAAGGTGTCGAAGGCCTCCTCGATCAGCTCGATCTCGCGCTCCGACCGCTCCTGCCGGTCCTTGATCTCGCGCTCCACCTCCTTGCGACGGGCGTTGATCTCCTGCGGCTTGGCGCCGCCCTCCTCCATCCGGGCGAGCTCGTCCTCCAGCATCTCGAGGCGGTTGGTGTGCCAGTCGGAGAACTCGGCCTTGACCACCTCGATCTCCTCGCGCATCGCCTGCTCGAGCTCGGGGAGGTCCTTGGTGCGATGCTCCTCGTCGACCGAGGTGATGATGTAGGAAGCGAAGTAGATGACCTTCTCCAGGTCCTTCGGGGACATGTCGAGCAGGTAGCCGAGACGGCTCGGCACGCCCTTGAAGAACCAGATGTGGGTCACCGGCGCGGCCAGCTCGATGTGGCCCATGCGCTCGCGGCGGACCTTGGACCGGGTCACCTCGACGCCACAACGCTCGCAGATGATCCCCTTGTACCGGATCCGCTTGTACTTGCCGCAGTAGCACTCCCAGTCGCGCTGGGGCCCGAAGATGCGCTCGTCGAAGAGGCCCTCCTTCTCCGGGCGCAGGGTGCGGTAGTTGATGGTCTCCGGCTTCTTGACCTCGCCGTACGACCAGGCCCTGATCTGGTCGGCGGAGGCCAGGGAGATCCTCAGTTCATCGAAAATCTGCTGTGCCATTTGCTCGCTTCTTCAGTCGTCGGGGTGCGTGATCACTCGGCGTCGGGCCGTTCCGGGCGGCTCAGGTCGATGCCCAGAGCCTCGGACGGCCGGTAGGACTCTTCCTCGAGGTCGCGCAGGTCGACCTCCTCGCCGGCGGCCAGCATCTCCACGTTCAGGCCCAGGCTCTGCATCTCCTTGACGAGGACCCGGAACGACTCGGGGATGCCGGGGGCGGGGATGTTGTCGCCCTTGACGATCGCCTCGTAGACCTTGACACGGCCCTGGACGTCGTCCGACTTGATGGTGAGGAGCTCCTGCAGGGCGTAGGCGGCGCCGTACGCCTCCAGGGCCCACACCTCCATCTCGCCGAACCGCTGGCCACCGAACTGGGCCTTGCCGCCCAGCGGCTGCTGCGTGATCATCGAGTAGGGGCCGGTGGACCGGGCGTGGATCTTCTCGTCGACCAGGTGGACCAGCTTCAGCATGTACATGTAGCCCACCGTCACCGGCTGGTCGAAGGGTTCGCCGGTGCGGCCGTCGAAGAGGATCGCCTTGCCGTCGGAGCCGACCAGGCGCTCGCCGTCACGGTTGGGACGGGCGTGCTCGAGGACCTTGACGATCTCGTCCTCCTTGGCGCCGTCGAACACCGGCGTGGCCACCGGGGTCCAGGGCTCGGAACCGACCTTGGCCGGCGAGTCGCCGTCGAACGGCTCCCAGCCCTGGGCGGCCGCCCACCCGAGGTGGGTCTCCAGCACCTGGCCCAGGTTCATACGGGAGGGGACGCCCATCGGCGACAGGATGATGTCGACCGGGGTGCCGTCGGCCAGGAACGGCATCTCCTCCTCGGGGAGGATCTTGGAGATGACGCCCTTGTTGCCGTGGCGGCCGGCGAGCTTGTCGCCCTCGGAGATCTTGCGCTGGGTGGCCACGTAGACCCGGACCAGCTCGTTGACGCCCGGGGCGAGGTCATAGCCCTCGGACCGCTTGAAGACCTTGACCGCGATGACCTTGCCGGACTCGCCGTGGGGCACCTTCAGCGAGGTGTCACGGACCTCACGGGCCTTCTCGCCGAAGATCGCCCGGAGCAGGCGCTCCTCGGGGGTGAGCTCCGTCTCGCCCTTCGGGGTGACCTTGCCGACGAGATAGTCGCCGGGGCCGACCTCGGCGCCGACCCGGATGATGCCGTCTGCATCCAGGTTGGCGAGGACCTCCTCGGGGACGTTCGGGATGTCCCGGGTGATCTCCTCGGCGCCCAGCTTGGTGTCGCGGGCGTCGATCTCGTACTCCTCGATGTGGATCGAGGTGAGGATGTCCTCCTTGACGAGGCGCTCCGAGAGCACGATGGCGTCCTCGAAGTTGTGGCCCTGCCACGGCATGAACGCCACCAGCAGGTTCCGGCCCAGCGCCAGCTCGCCGCCGTCGGTGGACGGGCCGTCGGCCAGGACGTCACCCGCCTTCACCTTGTCGCCCTCGGACACGATCGGCTTCTGGTTGATGCAGGTGCCCTGGTTGGAACGCTCGAACTTCTTGAGCTTGAAGGTGTGCCGCTTGTTGGCACCGGCCTCCTTGACCACGATGTGGTCGCCCGTCACCTCGACCACCTCGCCGTCGACCGGTGAGACGATCACGGCGCCCGAGTCCACGGCGGCGCGGCGCTCCACGCCGGTGCCGACCAGCGGCGCCTCGGCGGTGATGACCGGGACGGCTTGGCGCTGCATGTTTGAGCCCATGAGGGCGCGGTTGGCGTCGTCGTGCTCCAGGAAGGGGATGAGCGCCGTCGAGACCGAGACGATCTGCTTCGGCGATACGTCCATGAAGTCGACTTCCTTGGGCTCGACGTACTCGACCTGGCCGCCGCTCTTGCGGACGAGGACCCGGTCACGCACGAAGGAGCCGTCCTCCTTGAGCGGCGCGTTCGCCTGGGCGATGACGTACTGCTCCTCGTCGGTGGCCGTGAGGTACACGACCTCGTTGGTCACCTTGCCGTTCACGACCTTGCGGTACGGGGTCTCGATGAACCCGAACTCGTTGACCCGGGCGTAGGTCGCCAGTGAGCCCATGAGGCCGATGTTCGGACCCTCCGGGGTCTCGATCGGGCACATGCGGCCGTAATGGGAGGGGTGCACGTCGCGGACCTCGAAGCCGGCGCGCTCACGGGAGAGACCGCCGGGCCCGAGGGCCGAGAGACGGCGGCGGTGCGTGAGGCCGGCCAGCGGGTTCGGCTGGTCCATGAAATGGCTCAGCTGGCTGGTGCCGAAGAACTCCTTGATGGCCGCCGTGATCGGACGGATGTTGATCAGGCTCTGCGGCGTGATCGACTCCGGGTCCTGGGTGGTCATGCGCTCCCGGACCACCCGCTCGAGACGGGTGAGGCCGACGCGGACCTGGTTCTGGATCAGCTCGCCGACCGTGCGGATGCGACGGTTGCCGAAGTGGTCGATGTCGTCGGTGACGACCTTGACCGTGTTCCCGTCGAGGGTGGTGACCGTCTCCTCGCCGGCGTGCAGCGCGATCAGATACTTGATCGCGTTGATCATGTCCTCGGCCCGGATCAGCTGCAGGCCCTCGGCGCGGTAGTCACCGGGGTTCTCCTGCCCGAACTTCTGGGCGAGCTTGTAGCGGCCGACCCGGGTCAGGTCGTACCGCTTCGGGTTGTTGAAGAGGGTGTTGATGAGGCTCCGGGCGGACTCGACGGTGGTCGGCTCGCCGGGACGGAGCTTCCGGTACAGGTCGAGCAGCGCCTCCTCGTAGTCCACGACGGGGTCGCGCTCGATCGTGTTCCGGATCGACTCGGCCCCGTTGAACATCTCGAGGATCTCCTCGTTGCTCTCGGCGATCTTGAGAGCGCGGAGGAACGAGGTGACGTACTGGCGGCGCTTGCGGTCGACGCGGACGCCGATGGTGTCCTTCTTGTCGGTGTCGAACTCGAGCCAGGCGCCGCGGCCCGGGATGATCTTCCCGGAGTAGATCAGCTTGTCGCTGGTCTTGTCACGGACGACGTCGTAATAGATGCCCGGAGAGCGCACCAGCTGGGAGACGACGACACGCTCGCTGCCGTTGATGACGAAGACGCCCTTCTCCGTCATCATCGGGAAGTCGCCGAGGAAGACCTGCTGCTCCTTGATCTCCCCGGTGGACTTGTTCATGAAGCGCGCCGTGACGAACAGCGGCTGGGCGTAGGTGGCGTCGCGTTCGAGCGCCTCCTCCAGGCTCATGGGAGGCTCGGCGAAACGGTGGTCGGTCAGCTCCAGGGCGAGAGTGCCGGTGAAGTCCTCGATGGGGCTGATCTCATCGAAGATCTCGCGCAGCCCCTCTTCGAGGAACCACTGGAACGATTCGTACTGGACTGCCAGAAGGTCAGGGAGAGGGAGTACTTCAGGGATCTTCCCGAACGAGAAGCGCTCAGCCACGCGCGAAGCCAAAGGGTGCCTCCTTGAGGTCGTGTTCGAGGGGTGACGGCAAGGAACGGAATGCTAGCAGGCGCGCCAGCATTTCCAACTCGAAGTTCATCGACCTTCGGTCACGGGCCCATCGTCGACCGGGAGCCCCTCTGAGGGCCGCCGGCATCCTATCGCAGGCCCGGAAACAGCGTCAAGGATGCGCGAAGCTCATCCGGCCGGGGCCGGTCAGGCTCCGGTCACGTCGGCCGCCCCCACGCCCGGGTCGTCGCCCAGTCCCAGCCAGGAGACGACCAGCAGGAAGATGGCGAAGAGGACTATGGCGATGAGGAGTCCCACCAGCCAGGCGGGAGGGCGACGGCGCTCGATCACGCCGGGGATGGTACGCGCCGCCACGGTTACGCTCGCAGCACATGGCTGTCCGGAAGACCATCGGCTGGCGGGAGTGGGTGTCGCTCCCCGACCTCGGCGTGCTCGAGGTCAAGGCGAAGGTCGACACGGGCGCCGACAATTCGTCGCTCCATGCCTTCAACGTGAGCCGCTTCGAGCGTGACGGCGAGGAGTGGGTCCGCTTCGACGTCCACCCGAGACAGCGGAAGGCGACGCCGGCGATCCCCTGCGAGGCGCGGATCGTCGCCGAGCGGAAGGTGAAGAACCCGGGAGGACGGATCGAGCTCCGGCCGGTGATCCGCACCACCGTCGTGATCGCCGGGGTCCCGGTGGACGCCCTGGTCAACCTGACCACGAGGGACGAGATGACCTTCCGGATGCTCCTGGGGCGGCGCACCGTCCGGGGGTTCATCATCGACCCTTCGCGCAGCTATGTGGGGCTCCGCCCGAGCAGAATGGGGATGCCGTGAAGATCGCGATCCTCTCCCGCAGTTCCAGCCTCTACTCGACGGCGCGTCTCAGGGAGGCGGCGATCGCACGCGGCCACGACGTGGAGGTCGTGGACTACCTCCGCTGCTACATGGACATCACGGCGCGCCGACCCAAGGTGCTGTACCGCGGGGTGGAGCTGAAGCCGAACGCGATCATCCCCCGCATCGGCGCCACCTACACCTTCTACGGCACGGCGGTGGGGCGGGAGGTCGGGATGGCGGGGGGCTACACGCCCAAACCCCCGGCGCGGCTACCCCCCACCCGGGGAAAACCCCAGAGCCGCACGCGCCCTCCCCCCCCCGCCGGGGGCGCGCCCCGCACAAC
>QGUS01000303.1 GCA_003242515.1 Actinomycetota bacterium | reverse complement strand
GCCTACAACGAGTCCGAGTACGAGGGCGTCAGCCACTATGTCGTCGGCATCGAGCCGGGGCTCTGCCCGTCCGACCTGCTCCAGGCGGCCCGCAAGGCGTGGGACGACGCCCTGGAGCTGGGCGAGCGGCACGGCTACCGCAACGCCCAGGCGACGGTGATCGCCCCGACCGGCACCATCGGCCTGCTCATGGACTGCGACACCACCGGTGTCGAGCCCGACTTCGCCCTGGTGAAGTTCAAGAAGCTGGCCGGCGGCGGCTACTTCAAGATCGTCAACCAGTCGGTGACCCCGGCGCTGCGCCGCCTCGGGTACTCCGAGTCCGAGATCGAGGACATCGTGGAGTACATCGTCGGCACCTCGTCGTTCACCGGCGCCCCGCACGTCAACCGGGAGTCCCTCCTGGCGAAGGGCCTCACCGAGGCCGAGATCGACAAGGTCGAGAAGACCCTGCCGTCGCTCTTCGACCTGCGGTTCGCCTTCACGCCCTTCACCCTGGGCGAGGAGGCCATGGTCCGGCTCGGGTTCACCAAGGAGCAGTACACGAAGCCCGACTTCAACCTGCTCCGTGAGCTCGGCTTCACCTCAGAGCAGATCGCCGAGGCGACCGATCACATCTGCGGCCGTCAGACCATCGAGGGCGCCCCGCACCTGCGTGAGGAGCACCTCCCGGTCTTCGACACCGCCAACAAGAACGGCAAGTACGGCAAGCGGTTCATCCACCACAACGGCCACATCCTCATGATGGCCGCGGTGCAGCCGTTCATCTCGGGGGCGATCTCCAAGACGATCAACATGCCCAACGAGGTGACGGTGGAGGACATCGAGGAGGCCTACCGCACCAGTTGGGAGCTGGGCCTGAAGGCGATGGCCATCTACCGGGACGGCTCCAAGGCCGCCCAGCCGCTCAACTCCACGGCGGACGAGGGCGAGCACGACGAGGAAGAGGAGAAGGCCGTCACCGAGGCGGTGGAACAGGAGAAGCAGATCCACTGGGGCAAGATCCCGGCGGGCATCTCCCCCACCCAGGCCTACGCCCAGGGCATGCAGCCGCCGCGGTTCCTCCTGCCTCCGAAGCGGCGGGGCTTCAACCAGGAAGCCCGTGTCGGCGGCCACAAGGTGTACCTGCGGACCGGCGAGTACGAGGACGGCACCCTCGGCGAGATCTTCATCGACCTGGCCAAGGAGGGCGCCACGCTCAAGGGCATCCTCTCCTGCTTCGCCATCGCGGTCTCCAAGGGCCTGCAATACGGCGTGCCGCTCGAGGAGTTCGTGGACACCTTCACGTTCCAGACCTTCGAGCCCCGTGGCCTGGTGGAGGGCCATCCGAACATCAAGATGGCCAACTCCATCATCGACTACGTGTTCCGTGCGCTCGGCGTGGAGTACCTGCAGCGGGACGACCTCGCCCAGGTGCCGCCGGTGCGTGAGGGCCAGCTGCCGGAGCCTCCGAAGGGCCTGGCCGTCGAGGCGGGCGTGCAGCTCGGCCTGGACGACGCCATCGCCGAGAAGGAGGTCGACCTGGTCAAGGAGACCGTCGAGCTCCTCGACAAGGAGGAGGTGACGCCGGCCGTGGTGGCCACCCCCGCCCCGAACGGTGCGGTCACGGTGGCCCACGCCGCCACGGCGACGGTCGCGGCGACCAAGCCGGTCGACGTGAAGGACCTGGCCCTGAAGGAGAACATGGGCGACGCCCCGGCGTGCTCCAACTGCGGCCACATGACGGTCCGGAACGGCAGCTGCTACGTGTGCCTCACCTGCGGCGACACGACCGGCTGCAGCTGATGAGGATTGCCACACTCGCATCCCGGGTTTTGCCACGGAATGCGACAGGGTTTGCCACGGAATGCGAGTGGGTTTGACACCACTCGCATTCCGTAGGCAAGTGAAGATGGAAATGGAAGGCGGCCGGGAGAGGGGTCGCCTTTCATTTTCTGTGAAGGAGCAGTGTGCCTTCTGAGCAGATGCCACGAACCGGGGGAACACATGACCACAACCCTGACCAGAGGAGAGTTCCGAGGATCCCTAGAAGTAGGGGCAGAACTAGACCCCTACTCATCTCTTCCTGACCCGCACCACTGGTGTGACCTAGTCACCCGAGCCGAAGAAGCATTTCAGCTTGCTCGTAGACGCATCGCTGGTGGGCGAACTCCCTTGGCTCCCCAGGTGTTTCGGTGGCCGAAGGAGAACGGCGACTGGCGCCACATGATCTGGATGGATCCGATTGACCAGGCGATCTACCGCGGCTCCGTCGGTCGCCTGGTACTTGGCATCCAGAAGGAACTCCAGCCCGCAGCCATCGCATCCTCGATCCTCAAGGCTCACCCACCCAGGTGGCAGTCCGAGCACCCACCGAAGAGGCCCCCGAAGCGGCGCAGGATGCATGAGAATCTGTTCCCTAAAACAAAAGACCTGGG
>QGUS01000048.1 GCA_003242515.1 Actinomycetota bacterium | reverse complement strand
GGGGTAGACTGGTTCCCCCCCACGAGGTCGGGGGAATCTCATCGCGCGAACCCGAGACGACCAGGCCGGCCATGGCCTGGCCGGCCCGGTTCGGGTTGTAGAGACCCACCAGCTCGAGGTCGTCTGCGGCGGTGACCGCCTCGATGATCGGAGTGGCGAGCTTCCCGCCCGCCCCCGAGACGGCTACCCGGATCAATCCAGCGCCTCCACCAGCGCCTCTTCGAACGCCTGGAGCGTCGTCGCCACGTCCTCCTCGGTGTGGGACGCGCAGATGAACCAGGGCTCGAGGGCATCGGGGCAGGGCATGACGCCGCGCCGGATCATCCCGTAGCAGACCTCCTCGTACAGGTCCGAGTCGTGCCGGGTGGCGTCACGGAAGTCCTTGACCTCCCCCTCGCCGAGGAAGACCGAGAACATGGCCGGGACGCCGAGGACGCACCCGTCCACCGAGTGGTCGCGGAGGATCCGCTCCAGGCCCTCCATCAGCGAGCGGCCGACCTTCTCGATCTGCGCGTACGGCTCGCCGGTGGCCAACTCGGAGACGGTGGCGTATGCCGCCGCCGCGGCAACGCCGTTCCCGGCGTAGGTGCCGGCCTGGGCGATGCCGCCCTTGGCCCAGGCGTCGAGGATCCCGCCGCGGGCGGCGATGGCCGCCACCGGGAACCCGTTGCCCATGGCCTTGGCGAATGCCGCGATGTCCGGGGTGACCCCGAAGTACTCCTGGGCGCCGCCCAGGGCGATACGGAACCCGGTCTTCACCTCGTCGAAGATGAGGACCGCCTCGTACTCGTCACAGATGGCGCGGACGCCCTCGAGGAAGCCGGGCTGCGGCATGATGCCGAAGGCGTTGCCGAGCATGGGCTCGACGATCACCGCGGCGATCTCCTCGCTGTGGTTGCGGAACACCCGCTCCAGGGCGTCCAGGTCGTTGTACGGCACCGTGCGGACGTAGCTGCGGATCGACTCGGGGATGCCCGAGCTGACCTGCACCGCGATCGGCGCGTACCTCGAACCGAACGTCGACGGGTCGACGCTGGCCGTCGAGAACAGGACGTAGTCGTGCACGCCGTGGTACTGGCCTTCGAACTTCAGCACCACGTCCTTGCCCGTGTACGCCCTGGCGATCCGGAGCGAGTGCATCGTCGCCTCGGTGCCCGTGTTGGAGAAGCGGATGCCCTCCGCCCACGGGATCGCCTTCCGGATCACCTCGGCGGCCTCGATCTCCCGCCGCTGCGTCATGGCGAAGGTCGTGCCGTCGGCGGCCGCCTCGGCTACCGCCGTCACCACCTTCGGGTGGCCATGACCGAGGATGACGGGACCGAAACCGAGCTGGTAGTCGATGTACCGGTTCCCGTCCATGTCGTAGACGTGACCCCCCTCACCTCTGTCTATGACGGGGGTGTCGTCCGGACCCCAGTAACGGAACATGCTGGAGACCCCGTTGACCAGGGCGTTCTGGCTCCTCTGGAACCATTGCGCGGTGCGCTCTCCTTGGAGACCCATAACCCTCCTTCAGGTCCTGGCGGAGGATACAGGGCTACTGTTCCGCCATGGCTGAAGACCTGAAGCTCTTCATCGCCGGCGAGTGGACCTATGGCACCGGTGACGGCCACTACGAAGTCCGCTCCCCCGTCACCGGCGAGCACATCTACAACGTCCCCAGGGCGTCGCAGGCCGACATCGACCGCGCCGTAGCCGCCGCCCGCCAGGCCACCGAGGAGATGCGGCACTGGACCGCGTTCGAACGCGCCGAGATGTGCCTCCGCATCTACGACCTCTGGCAGGAGCGGATCGAGGAGGTCGCCCGCATCCTCACCCTCGAGCAGGGCAAGCCGTATCACGCCGAGGCGATCGACGACGTCGCCGAGTCCGGCGAGTACTTCCACATCGCCGCGGAGGACGTGAAGCGCCTCACCGGCGACGTGCTGCCCACCACCGAGCGCACCCGCCGGATGTTCACCGTCTACCGCCCCGTCGGCGTGTGGGCGGCCATCACCCCGTGGAACTTCCCGGTGATGATCCCCATGGAGTACGTGGGCCCGGTCTGGCCACCGGCAACGCCCTCATCGTCAAGCCGCCGGAGTTCACCTGCTGGGCCCTGCTCGAGATGGCCAGGGTCTTCGAGGAGGCGGGGGTCCCGAAGGGCGCCATCTCCATCATCCCGGGTGCCGGCGAGATCGGCGAGGCGCTGGTCACCCATCCGGGCATCGACGCCATCGGATTCACGGGCTCCTCGGCCACCGGCCGCAGGATCGTCTCCCAGATGGGCCTGAAGCGCTCGATCATGGAGATGTCCGGCAACGGCCCGACCATCGTCACGGCCGACGCCGACATCGAGAAGGCCGCCCAGGCCGCGGTCTACGGCGCCTACTACAACGCCGGCCAGGTGTGCGTCGCCACCGAGCGTCTCATCGTGCTCGACGAGGTCCACGACGAGTTCGTCGAGGCGGCGATGAAGGCGGCGGAGGAGGTCCGTCTCGGCGACCCGTTCGACGAGTCGACGAACATGGGGCCGCTCAACAACGAGCCCACCGCCCAGAAGATGGACCGCCACGTCGCCGACGCCATCGAGCGCGGCGCCGACGTCCTCATGGGCGGCAAGCGGGCCTCCGGCCACCCGACCGACCTCTACTACGAGTTCACGATCATCGACCGGGTCCCGGAGGAGTCGCTGGTCAGCCAGGAGGAGTCGTTCGGGCCGGTGCTCCCGATCCTCACGGCGAAGGACGACGACGATGCCATCGGCGTGGCCAACCGGACCCGGCTTGGCCTGCAGGCGGCGGTGTTCACCAATGACCTCACCAAGGCCTTCTACTACGCCGACCGGATCCGCTCGGGCACGGTGATCGTCAACGACTCCACCGACACCTGGGAGACCTTCCAGCCGTTCGGCGGGGCCGCGGGCACCGACACCGGGTGGGGCCGCCAGCGCATCCACGAGTTCTGCGACCTGCAGACGGTGGTCTTCAGCCTGCGCGACGAGCTCTGATCGATCGTGGGGGGCGGGCCTCCGGGCCCGCCCCTGGCGTTTCCATGGGCTCCTCGAGGAGCGTGCTCTGCGCGGTGGACGCGAGCCGGCGACGCATGGACGCGGACCCCACCGGCTACCCGGGCGGGGCGATGCCGCCGCTCAGTGCTCCTTGGCCATCGCGTAGGCGACGCCGGCGAACCCGCCGCCGAACACGCCGAGCAGCGTGCCGGGGAGCGCCGCCGCACCCAGGGCCCTGAGGAAGTCGAAGTCGCCCTGGAGCCAGAACAGGATGGTCAGCAGGCCGATGGCGAGCGGGAGCCCGAAGAGGACGCCGCGGGTGATGCTCGCCGCCATCGAGACGTTGTTGCCGGATTCCTCAGCCATGGCGGGCCACACGGTAGTGGACGTCAGGGCTTCTCCCGCCGCGTCAGGTCGGCGTCCTGACGCAGGGCCCTCACCCGGGCGAGGAACGGAAGCTGGATCAGGTAGAGCAGGCCGCTGGCCACGTACCCGATGGAGAGCGACCAGACGTCGGCGACCTTGCCCAGCGCCGGCTGGATGACGACGCCGCCCGCCGAACCCATGAGCGACGAGAACGAGAGCACGGTGGCCCGCTGCCGGGACGGGATCACCGAGTTGATGTAGGCCTGACGCATCGGCCCCGCCACGGCGCCCATCATCGAAAGGGTCGCCAGGATCACGATCGCCACCCAGAAGCCGCCGGGCGTGGGCAGCAGGTCGGCGGCCCCCACCAGGACCAGACCGATGCCGGCGACGGCCACGTTGAGCAGCAGGACGGTCGTCCGCCTCCGGAACCGCTTGGCGAAGAAGCCGACCGTGGCCCCGCCCACCATCTGGGAGATGGCGAACACTGCGGCGGCGATGCCGGCGATGTAGACGACGTTCGGGTCGCCGAGCAGCTCGATCAGGTAGGGCTGGAAGGCGTAGAAGATCCAGATGAACACGCCGTCGGCGAACAGCGCGGCCAGCATGAACAGCCGCACCGGCGGGTTACGCAGCCCGTGCTCCACGGACGCCTGGAGCAGCGTCCTCACCTCGTGCCGAATGGTGCCCTTCCGCTCGGGGACGAACCCGATGTCCTTCATCAGGATCAGGGCGGTCACGATGACCAGGACCAGGGCGCCGGACCGGAACAGGTAGGGCAGGGCGAGGTCCACCTGGCCGAGGAACCCACCCGAGACGGTTCCGATCAGCATCGCCGCGCCGCCGACGCTCTGGCCCTTCCCGAACACACGGTCCACTCCCCCGTCGTGCCCGACGTGGTCGAGGGCGTCGACGAGCCAGGCCTCCGTGGCGCCGGTGAAGAAGGTGAAGCCGAGGCCGATCAACGCCGAGGCGATGATCCAGAGGACGATCCCGCCGTGGATGTACCAGAGGCCCAGGTAGGCCATCGTGGACACGAGCAGGGTCACCGCCCCGAGCAGGAACGAGGTGCGCCGCCCCACGGTGTCCGCCACCACCCCGGTGGGGACCTCGAAGATCACCATGCCCGCGGTGAACGCGGCGTTGGCCACGAACGACTCGGTGAGGCTCAAGCCGGCGTCGAGCAGGAAGAGGGTGTTGACGCCCCAGATGAAGGATGCCGCCAGCGTCTGCAGGAAGGTGAGCAGCAGGTAGGTGGTGACGATGCGCCGGGAAGTCATGTGAGCGGCGGATTCCAAGGCGGTTAGGGTACGCCGCGAGATGTACACCCCGTACGAAAGACGAAAGAACGAGGTCCCTTTCGCCTCCGCCGAATACATCTCCTTCGCCGCCAGGGCCTCCTTCCTGGGTGTCCCTGCCGTCACGCCGGACGCCCTGGGTGACGGGGACGTGGTGATCGTCGGGGCGCCGTTCGACTGGGGCACCAGCTATCGAACGGGCGCCCGCTTCGGCCCGACCGCGATCCGCAACGCCGACTACGGCGCCATGGACGGCTACCGGCCGCACCTCCCCACCGGGATCGACCCGCTCGGTGCCCTCGGCGTGGTCGACCTGGGCGACATCTACGTCCGGCCCGGCGACCTCGAGTTCTCGATCCAGCGCATCGCCGACGTGGTGGAGCACATCGCCGACGCCGGCAAGGTCCCGATCATCCTGGGCGGCGACCACACGATCACCTGGCCTGACGCGCTCGGGATCGCCCGGGTCCATGGCTTCGGCGAGTTCGCCCTGATCCACTTCGACGCCCACGCCGACACCGGCTTCAGCCAGAACGGCTCCCTCCACGGGCACGGCACGCCGATGCGCCGGCTCATCGAGTCGGGCGCGGTCCCCGGGCACCGCTTCGTCCAGATCGGGCTCAGGGGCTACTGGCCGGAGCCCGAGGTGATGGAGTGGATGCAGGAGCAGAAGATGCGCTGCTTCCTGATGAACGAGATCGTCGAGCGGGGCCTGGACACGGTCGTGGACGAGGCGGTGGACTACGCGCTCTCCGGCGGGGCCAAGGGCGTGTTCATCTCCGTGGACATCGACGTGGTCGACCCGGGTCTCGCCCCCGGCACCGGCACCCCGGAACCGGGCGGCCTCACCTCCCGCCAGCTGCTCGACACGGTGCGGCGGCTGGCGCGTGACCTCGACGTCCTCGGCGCGGACGTGGTGGAGCTTTCACCGGCCTACGACGGCCCGGGCGAGCAGACCGCCTATCTGGCCAACCGGGTGGTGCTGGAGCTGCTCAACGGCATGGCCGAGCGCAAGCTGTCCCGTTAGCCCCGACCGGCGCAGCCGGTGGGGCAGGTGCCTCCGACCAGCGCGGCGCCCGGTGGGCTCCAGGGATCGCGAGGTGAGACCTCTCCGAGAGCGGATCCGGCGGCCCGCACCCGGTACCTCGCTCCCACCGCTACACGCCCGCGAACCAGCGCCGCACCTTGCGCCAGTTCCGCCGCGCCAGACGGAACAGCCACATGGTGAGGGCGGCGGCCGCCACCACCAGCACCCCCACCACGATGAGGGCGAGGGTCGGGTTGGCCAGGGCGAGCGCGACCAGCAGCGCCACCCCGGCGTCCTCGACCAGCGAGAGCCCGATGTTGGAGAACGGCTCGGGAGATGTGTTGGCCACGACCCGCGTGGTCGCCTTGGCCCCGTGGGCGTCCAGGGCCAGCAGGCCCGCCACGATCGCACCGGCCGCCGCGCCGATCGACGAGGCATCCCCCGCCACCACCGCACCCAGGGCCCCGGCGCCGATGGGCCGCACGAAGGTGTGGATGGCGTCCCAGACGTTGTCGAGGAAGGGGATCTTGTCGACGGCGAACTCGATGGCGAACAGCACGCCCGCCACGATCATCACGTCGGTGCGCGTCAGCACCTGTGGCACGTCACCCCAGCCGAGGCGACCGGCGATGCCCAGCATGAGCGTCGCCAGGTAGAGGTTGAGACCGGCGGCCCACCCGGAACCGGCCAGGAGGGCGGCGGTCTCGAGCACGGCTAGCTCTCTTCCCGGTAGTCGGGGTTCTCCCAGACGATCAGGGTCGCCCAGCCGTCGTCGGCCTCGTCCTCGAGGTAGTTCTCGAGCAGCCCCCTCACCTCGAACCCGTTGGCGAGCTGGAACGAGAGGGTCGGGTCGTGCAGCTCGCCGGCCACCACCTTGTCCACGTACTCCTGGATGGACATGTGGGCCTTGTGGTGGAAATACCCCGGCAGCGAGCCGCCGGCGATGATGCCCCTCTTGTTGCGCTCCGCGACGAACGCCTTGCGGCGGTCGTAGAGCATGCGGCCGATCCCCCGCCCCCGGTAATCGGGGTGCACGGTGATATCGGTGCCGTAGTACCAGTCACCATCGGGGTCGTGGTTGCCGCACTGGTGCTCCCCGGTGATCTCCTTGATCGTGTGCTGGGGATGCTCGAAGTCGAAGTCGAGGAAGATCCCGGCACCCATCCCCACCGGCCGGTCGCCGATGAAGGCCACGAAGTAGCCGTCGGGGAAAGTCCGGGCGTAGGCGCGGATGTCCTCTGCGGAGAGGAGGTCGTCCGGGTTGGCCATCGGGAAGCAGGCGAGCTCGATCTTCTCCAGCTCGTCCGCCATCCACTCCTCGAGGTTGACGATGCGAACTTCTTCGGTCACAGGCTGAGAGTCTCCCATGGCAGGTCTCCTGGCACACCCCACACCGCCCGCATGGTCCTGCGGGAGGGCTCCATGATTACCGCACCGCAGGTGGCGGTCTCCTCCGGCGACGAGCCGTGCCGGGAGATCTCGGGCCGGGCGAAGAACGCCTCCAGGTCGCCGGCGAGCTCCCTGGCCAGCTTCAGCCGGATGTCGCTCGACGCCACGGCGTCGGGGAGACGGGGCGCCTCTTCGGTCACGGTCTCGGGGGCGATGCAGTGGTTGGAGTGGACGAAGGGCTCCGTGGTCACCTCGGTGACCACCCTGGAGTTGGGCATGGCCTCGACGTTCACTCCCCTCCCGTCGGGGCCGAGGACGAGGAAGTTGTGCCCGCCGGCGAGGTCGGCCGAGACGACGGCGTCGACCGCGGCCTCGTAGTCGGTCTGGGCCAGCACCTTGCGGACCACGAAGGGCCAGGTGACCCCGACCTTCCCCCAGGAGGTGAGGTTGTTGATGCCGATGGCGATACCGGCCTCGTTCATGCCGATCTGGCCGAGGCAGCCGGCGGTGGTGAACACGATCGACCGCGGCCCCCGGTCCGGGCTCATCCGGAAGACGTAGACGTACTCCCCCGCCGAGGCGTGCATGTCCCAGGTCTGGGAGAGGACGCCGTTGGCCGGATCGAGGATGGCGGTGCAGTTGTCCTCGGTGGCGGACTCGCCGACGCGGACCCGGATCAGGTCGACGAGGTCGGTGAAGCCGCCCACCACCACGGCCTCGCCCGGGGTGATCCCGGCGGCGGCCGCCATGGCGACCATCTCCTCGTACAGTTCGGGCGAGTAGGCCTCATGGGCCGGGAGCGTGGAGTCGGCCAGTTCGAGGATGAACTCGCGGCTCGCCGCCCCTCCCCCGCTCCAGCGCTGGTCGGTGGCGCGCTCCAGCCGCTCGTCGACGTAGCGGCGGATCATGCCGCCGAGGGCCTCGCCGTGCGCCCTGCCCAGGTCGGCGGGGGCCCCGGACAGCTCCATGACCCGCAGTGGTCCGCTGTGCATGCCCCCCACGCTACCGGCTGAACCGCCTCCCCGACACGCCGCGGAGGCCGCCGGGTCGGGCCTTTCGGCCGGTGCGGCCCGGCTTCCGTCGGCTACGCTGCCGCGCATGGGATCTTTCTGGCACCCCTTCGCCGACATGACCACGGTCCAGCACTCCCCCTTCATCATCGACCGGGGTGAGGGCATCTACGTCTACGACGAGCAGGGCCGTGCATACCTCGACGCCGCCGCCTCGCTCTGGTACCAGAACGTCGGCTACGGCCGGGAAGAAGTCATCGAGGCCATGCACGAGCAGGCCAGGAAGCTGGCCGCCTTCCACACCTTCATCGACTACGCCACCCGGCCGCCGCTGGAGCTGGCCGAGAAGATCGCCTCGGTCTCCCCGGACCCGGGCTCGAAGGTGTTCTTCGGCTCCGGCGGCTCGGACGCCGTCGACACCGCCGCCAAGCTGGCCCGCCGCTATTTCGCCGCCATCGGCCAGCCGGAGCGCACGGTCTTCATCGCCCGTGAGTGGGCCTACCACGGCATGCACACCTACGGCACCTCCCTGGGCGGCATCGACCTGAACCGGGTCAACTACGGCGGTGAGCTCGTCCCCGACGTCGTGTTCGTCCCCTACGACGACGCCGAGGCCGTGGAGAAGGCGGTGGACCACATCGGTGCGGAGCGGGTTGCCGGGATCTTCGTCGAGGCCGTCATCGGCGCCGGTGGCATCCGGCCGGTCTCCGAGGACTACCTGAAGTCGGTCCGGGAGACGATGCGCAAGGCCGGCGGCCTCTACATCTCCGACGAGGTGATCACGGGCTTCGGCCGGGTCGGCGACTGGTTCGCCGCCACCAAGTGGGACCTCGACCCGGACATCATCACCTTCGCCAAGGGCGTGACCTGCGGCTATGCCCCGCTCGGCGGCATCATCGCCGCCCCGCGGATCGCCGAGCCGTTCTTCACGCAGTCCGGCAACATCTTCCGCCACGGCTACACCTACTCCGGCCACGCGGTCGCCTGCGCCGCCGGCATCGCGGTGATGGACATCCTGGAGCGGGAGAACCTGATCGCCCGCGCCGGCGAGCTGGAGGAGGAGATCTACCAGGCCCTCCTGCCGCTCGAGGAGCTGCCGGTGGTCCAGACCATCCGCCGCGGCGTCGGCGCCCTCTGCGCGATCCAGCTGGACATCTCCGAGGACGAGACCGTGCCCGCCCGGGCCGTGGTCGCCTGCCGCAACGCCGGGGTGCTCACCCGGGCCATGGCCGGCGGCGCCCTCCAGGTGTCGCCTCCGTTCATCATGACGAAGGACGA
>QGUS01000302.1 GCA_003242515.1 Actinomycetota bacterium | reverse complement strand
TCTCACTCCGCCGTCCTCCCCTCCCCCCGGTCGGCCCTCTGCGATGGCCTTCCCTCCTCCGGCTCCTCCTCGCCATTGATCCCCCCTATCCGTGGGCGGGGAGGGGCCGGGCAGAGGATAACCCCGCCACTTCCTCTGCTCGTCGTTCAGCCATCGGCCACCGTGACCTGATCGATCGACCTGGCGATGGCGTCCCTCACGGCGTCCGAGATCGGAGCCGATCCGGCGGACGCCGCCGCTGCGGCCTGACCGTCCTCGGACCCGACCCAACCCATGAATGCCTTCACCAGATCCGCCTTCGCCTGGTCCTCGTACTCCAGGCAGAAGATGTGATAGGACACCAGGGCGATCGGATAGGTGTCCGGGTTGTCGGGAGTCCGGTTCACCTCGATGGCGTAGTCCCACTCCGACCCGGAGCTGACCCGCTCGGAAGAGTCCACGATCCGGCCCGCGGCCTCCGGGGAGAACCGCACGAAGCCGCCACCGACACCCACCGCCGCGGCGGGCAGGTCGCCGATCTGAGAGGCGTCGGCGTAGCCGATCGACCCTTCGCCGGCCCGGATCGCCGCCACGACGCCCGAGGTCCCGTCGGCGCCCTCCCCACCTCCGGGGCCTTCGTCCCAGACCTCGATGCTGCCCCAGGTCCAGACGGCGGGCGCCGCCTGGGCGAGGTAGTCGGTGAAGTTGGCCGAGGTGCCCGACTCGTCGGAGCGGTGCACCGGGTTGATGGCCAGATCGGGAAGGTCGACACCGGGGTTGTCGGCGGCGATCTTCGGATCGTTCCAGTTGACGATCTGGTTGGCGAAGATCCCGGCCACCGTCTCCGGCGAGAGCTGGAGGACCGTGTCGCCCACAGACGGGAGGTTGTAGGCGATCGCGATCGGCGAGATGTAATGGGGCACGCTGATCGCGCCGAGGGGCCCGCAGCGGTCGAGTGACTGCTCGAACTCCTCCGCCTTCAGCGGCGAGTCGGAGCCGGCGAAGTCGGATCCGCCGGCCAGGAAGGTGCTGCGCCCGCCACCCGAGCCGATCGGGTCGTACTCGACGGTGACTCCCGGCTCCACTTCGGCGAAGCCGGCCTTCCAACCGTCCATCGCCGCCGCCTGGGACGAGGCACCGGCGCCCACGAGCGTCCCGGCGAGCCCCGGAGCCGTCGAACCGGTCCCGCCACCGGCGGTTCCGCACGCCACCGCCAGCAGGGCGACGATTGCGATCAGGGGGATTCTTCTGGTTGGCATTCCTCTCGATTCCTTGGGGAGGTTCGAGAGGCAACGTACGAAACCCGTTTGACGGCCAGACCAGCCGAAAGTGAACGACGGGTGAACTTTACGAAGGAACTAGTGGAGGCCGAGGCCGCTGAGGAGGAAGTTGCGGATGTGGTGGGCAACCTCTTCACGGGTGGCGGCCCCGTCGATGAGGAGACGCGCACCGGCCATCAGCGTGTCGCCGATGAGACGCCCCGCCACCTGGGGCGGCATGGGACGGAAGATCCCCTGCTCCACGCCCTGCGCGTAGACCCGGGTCAGCTCGACGGCCAGGCCCGAGTGGGCCTCACGGATCCGCCGCTGGGCGTCCGGGCCCATCCTCCCCACCTCCTGGTGGAGGATCACCCCGAACACCCGGTCGTCGGCCACGAACTCCACGGTCTTCACCGCCAGCGCGGCGAGCCGCTCCGCCGGAGGCAGGTCGCGGGGGACCGACTCGATCAGCTCGTCGATCACGTGGGGGAGCTCCTCCTCCACCATCGACGCGATCAGGTCGTCGCGGTCGGTGAAGTAGTCGTAGAGGGTGGTCCGGCCGACCCCGGCCGCCAGGGCGACTGCGGCGAGGGGGATGTCGGAGGTGCCCTCGTCCTCGATGATCGAGCGGGCAGCCTCAAGCAGGGCCGCACGGGTGCGGACCCTGTGCTCTTCGATGGTGGCGGCGCGGATACGCGGCATCGAAAGGTCAGGCTACCCCTTCAGGGATTCGTTAACACCGCCGAAACACGATTCCGGCGCGCAAGCCGCGTGAACCGGCGAGAATCATCCCTGAAAGACGGCACGGGCCGCCGCCGAGGAGGAAGCCGATGAGCAAGCAGGCCGAGTACGTACTCCGGACGGTCGAGGAGCGGGGCATCCGCTTCATCCGCCTGTGGTTCACGGACGTCCAGGGCTTCCTCAAGTCGGTGTCCATCTCCCCCGCCGAGCTGGAGGTCGCCTTCGAGGAGGGGATGACCTTCGACGGGTCCGCCATCGACGGCTACGCCCGGATCCAGGAGGCGGACATGCTCGCCAAGCCGGATCCGTCCACGTTCGCCGTCTTGCCGTGGCGGACCGAGGAGCAGGTGGCGCGGATGTTCTGCGACATCTACACGCCCGACGGCGAGCCGTTCCCGGGCGACCCCCGCACGGTCCTGAAGCGGAACCTGGACGTGGCCGCCGAGCTG
>QGUS01000301.1 GCA_003242515.1 Actinomycetota bacterium | reverse complement strand
TGCTGCGGGGGTGGTGGGTCCCCCGCCGGTTCGCCCCCGAGGTCGGCGGCGACGGGGTGCCGCAGGTGGTCGAGTCCCTCACCGTCCACGGTGGCCGCATGCGGGGCCGGGTGGCTCCCTTGAAGGTCCTGGCGACCGCCCTGACCGTCGGGCTCGGAGGATCGGCGGGACGGGAGGGCCCGATCGTCCAGGTGGGTGGCGCGGTCGGCTCCTGGGTGGCCCGCCGGTTCCGGCTCGGAGAGGACCAGGTCCGTTCGCTGGTCGCCGCCGGTGCAGGTGCGGGGGTCGGCGCCGCCTTCAACGCCCCCATCGCCGGCATGCTGTTCGCCCTCGAGGTGATCCTCTCGTCGTTCGCGGCGCGGCACATGTCGTCGATCGTCATCGCCTCGATCGCCGCCGCCATCACCTCCCGGAGCCTGGTCGGCCCGGAGCTGGCCCTCGGGTCCCGGTCGTACCGGATGACCACGTTCGACGAGCTGATCCCCTATGCCGGCCTGGCCATCGCCGTGGTCGCCGTCGGCCTCTTCTTCCTCGCCCTGGTCGACCGGCTGGAGAACCATGCGGCGAAGATTGGTGCGTCGCGGGGATGGCGGAGGCCGCTGGCGCACGGCCTGATCGTCGCCGCCATCGTCTACTTCGCCCCGCAGCTGTTCGGCACCGGTCAGGGTTTCACCAACGAACTTCTCGCCGGCATCACCGGCGAGGCGTGGTGGATGCTGCTGGTGCTGGCCCTGGGCAAGGCCGTGGCCACCGCGGTCACCACCAGCTCGGGTGCTTCCGGCGGTGCCTTCATGCCGTCCCTCTTCATGGGGGCGGCCGTTGGCAGCGGCTTCGCCGAGCTGTTCGGGCCGGTGTGGTGGGGCAGGGCGCCCCTGGATCCCGGTGCCTTCGCCGTCGTCGGAATGGCCGCCATGTTCTCGGTGGTGGGCCGTGCCCCGCTGACCGCGATCCTGATCGTCTTCGAGGTCACGGGTGCGCGGGACTACGGCCTGATCCTGCCCCTGATGCTGGTGGCGACCCTCTCCACCTTCCTCTCCGAGCGCCTCCACCCCGACTCCGTCTACAGCGGGGCGCTACGGCGCAAGGGCATCTTCATGCGCCGCCAGGGGAGCATCGACATCCTCGACGTGGTGGAGGTCGGCCGGGTGATGGCCCCGGTGCGGATCAAGGTCGCCACCGACACCCCGGTCGAGGAGATCGACCGGATGATGCGGTCCCACCACTCCCACGGGATGCCCGTCGTGGACGCCGACGGCGCCCTGGTCGGCATCGTCACCATCAGCGACCTGGGCCGCGGCGGCGACGTGCCGGGACGGACCGCCGCCGACGTGATGACGCCCCGACCCGTGACGGTGACACCGGACACCCCCGTCTCGAGGGCCCTGGAGCGCATGGCCGCCCTTGGGGTGGGGAGGCTCCCCGTCGTGGATCCCAACGACCCGCAGAAGCTGGTCGGGATGTTCCGCCGGGAGGAGGCCGTGCGCGCCTACCACGAGGCGCTGTCGTCACGCACGGACGCCGAGCTGCAGAAGGCGCGCCTCGCCCAGCGGACCGCCCCGGGCGCCGGATACTACGACTTCCGGATCCCGCCCGGGTCGATCGCCGACGGCCGCCGGCTCCGTGAGGTGGCCTGGCCGGAGGGGTCGACGCTGGTCTCGGTCCGCCGGGGGCGGGAGGTGATCGTGCCGACGGGCAACACGGTGCTGCAGGCCGACGACGTGGTGACCGCGTTCGGCACCGATGCCTCCAAGGCCCGGATGATCGAGCGGCTCAACGCCGGCGCCGACGAGCCGACGGCGGAGATGGTGCTCGAGGAGCCCGAGGGCGAGGAGGAGACGGGAGAGACGGCCCCCAGTCCTTAGAATCCCCCGAAACTGGAGGACCATCACATGCAAGACAGCGCTCCGGCGATCATCCTGACGATCCTCATCCTGAGCTTCGTCCTCTGGTGGCTGTACCGCGCGCGTGCCAAGACGGAGCAGATCCTCAAAGAGGGGCCGAAGACGGCGTTCGAGGCCGGCCTGTCCACCGCGGACCCGCTGTTCACCGCCGAGATGGGCTCGCGGGCGCCGGTCGCCGAGTTCACCGTGCGCGGCGGCGCCATGCACGTCACCTTCGACGTCCCGTTGCCCCAGGAGAAGGACGAGGTGCTCGAGGAGCTGCTGCTGTCGGAGGCCGTCGAGGTGGTCCGCGAGAAGCGTCACAGCCTCCCGCTGGGCGACCTCGAGGAGATCGTCGTCCACGCCGGGCGCGGCGAGGTGGTGGAGATCGGGCGGGTCAAGCTGCCGTCGAAGGGTGAGCTGCCACCGCCCCCGCCGACCGTCGGCGTCGACCTCCGGCACATCGCCCACGACCCATTCGCCGCCCACTTCGAGGAGGAGGACCGCGGCCCGGTCGTGGCCGACGTGAAGGTGGATGCCCCCGACGACGAG
>QGUS01000047.1 GCA_003242515.1 Actinomycetota bacterium | reverse complement strand
AAGTCGATCAACGAGGGCTGGATGCTCCGGGCCAGTGCCCCGAGCGTGGCCTCGTACGCCACCTGCTGGAGCTGCAGCTGCATGATCGCCTCGGCCACGTCGATTGACTCTACCTGCGCCAGGTCGTCCTGCAGTGACAGCTTCTCGTCGGATGCCCGCCGCTGGGCGGCCTCGATGCGGTTGGTGGCCGCCCCGAGCTCGGCGAGCGCCGTGAGGATGCGGTCCATGGCGCCGTCGATCGCGTCGAGCATCGTCTGGACGCCGGCGTCGTTGTCGGCCGAGATCTCGTCGGCGAGCCCCTGGAGGGCAGAGAAGAGGTCCACGTCCCCCGGGTCGGTCCCGAAGAACACCCGGTCGCCGGACACGTTCACCTTCACCTCGTCCTTGGGGCCGACGCGCCGGATCACCTCGCCGTCGTTGCCCAGGTAGACCACCGCGGATGCGGGATCCGTCGGGTCCGCGAGGGCGACGGCGTCCCCGTCGGCGGTGCCGGCGAAGAGTGCCCGGTCGCCGATCTTCGAGTTGGCGATGGCGATGGACTCCTGCCGGATGGCCTCCAGCTCGGCGACGAAGGCGGCCCGCTCCGTGGCGTTGGTCACCGACCCGGACCGGATGGCCAGCTCCCGGGCCCGGTGGAGCCGGTCGAGCAGCGTCTGCAGCTTGCTGTCGGCCAGCGAGGTCCAGAGGAGCCCGTCGCCCGCATTCCGGACCGCCTGATCGGTGGCCGCCTGGCGACTGCGGATCGACATGGCGCGGTTCATCGCCGACGGGTCGTCGGACGGGCGATGGATGCGCTTGCCGGTGCCGAGGTCGGCCTGGGCCCGCGTCAGCTGATCGAGCCGGTCCTGGAGACGCCGCAGCGTCATGTGGGTCATCGCCTGCTGCGTGATCCTCACGATCTCACCTCCCCACGATCCCAGTGCGGGTGATCAGTTGATCCAGCAGCTCGTCGACGGCGGTCATCACCCTCGCCGACGCCTGGTAGGCGTGCTGGTACTCGATCAGGGCGACCATCTCCTCGTCGATCGAGACGCCGTGGGCGCCGAGGCGGGCGAGCTCGGCGGTGTTCTGCAGGCTGGTCTGCGCCGAGGCCGCATCCTGCGCGGTCCGGGCCCGGACGCCGATATCGGTGACGATCTCCCGCCACCAACTGTCCAGGTTGACCCGGGTGGCGGGGTCGCCCACCAGGCCCTCGGCCTCCTCGCGGAGGGCGGCAAGCGAGGCGGCGTTGCTCCCGTCGTGGAGCGCGAATGGGATCCCCGACGCGGCCAGGCGGTCGGGGTCGGTGACGAGCAGCTCGAAGGTGAACGGGTCCCGGTCGAAGAAGAAGAGGTCGGTGCCCGGGTTCCCGTCGATGTCCGCGCCGTTGGTGTGGCGCTGGTTGAGGCTGTGGGCCAGGTGCTCGACGAAGTCGGAGAACTGCTCCCGGAATGCGGGCAGCGTCTCGGAGAGGAATGCCCGGTACTCGCCGACGGAGCCTCCGGGGACGAGCGGGACCCCGGATGGGTGCATCACCTCGAGGTCGAGGGGCCGCCACTCCAGCTCGCTGACCTGGGTCCCCAGCACCACCGTGAGCCCGTTGACCTGCACCTTCACGGTGCCGTCTTCCATGTGCCGGGAGGTCGCCCCCACCAGCTCGGCGAGGCGGTCGAGGGCCACGTCCCGGCGGTCGAGGAGGTCGTTGGGCGTGGCGCCCAGGCCCTCGCTCCTCCGGATGGCGTCGTTGAGACCGGCGACCTCGTGGAGCAAGCGGTTCACCTCGTTGACGTCCTGCTGGATCGCCACCATGGCGTCGGACTCCACCCGGCTCCAGTTGTCCGCCACCGTGTTGATGCGGGTGGCGAGGGCGGTGAGCGTGGCGATCACGTTGCGACGGGCCGCGGGGTCGGTCGGGTTGAGGGCGAGGTCCTCGAATGAGTTCCAGGTGGCGGCCAGGGCGGAGGAGATGCCGAGCTCCGGCTCGGCGAGGGCGTCTTCGACGCTGCGCAGCAGCGAGGCCCTCACGTCGAGCCCGGCGGCCAGGCCGAGACCGGCCCGGACCCGCATGTCGAGGAACTCGTTGCGGAGGCGGTCGATGCCGGTGACCGTCGTGCCGGTGCCGACGACCCCGTAGGAGGTCCGGATCCCGTGCTCCCGGCTGGCCTGGTCGATCCGCTGGCGGGTGTACCCGGTGCTGTGGGCGTTGGCGACGTTGTGCGAGGTGGTCTCCACGCCGGCGCGGGCCGCGAGGACCCCGGAGAGCGCCGTGTGGAGGGAGAGGAAGTCGGACATCACACCACCTGGTCGTGGGTTACCGGACGCGTCATGAGACGTTCCACGCGGCCGTCCGGGCTGTAGGTGGAAGGGTCGGCCACCAGGCCGGACAGGGCGTCCTGGACGCGGCTCAGGCCCTCGGTCGCCAGCTTGCGGTTCTCACGGGTCACCTTCTCCACCTGGTCGACCAGGGACATGAAGGTCTGGCGGTGCTCGACCAGCGCCTGGCGGTAGGGCTCGGGCGCGTGCTCGGTCAGGTAGGCGAGCTTGAGCTCTCTCGCGTCCAGGCCCCAGTCCTCGGCGAGCTCGGCGATGAGGTCGGTCCGGTGGTCCTCCTCCTCGCGGATGCGCCGGAGCACGCTCTCGATCTCGGCCATGGCGAAGGGGACGTAGGAAGCCTGGTCGGACGCGAGCAGGAGCTGCGCCTCCATCAGCTTGAACAGCAGGTACTCGACC
Source organism: Actinomycetota bacterium (assembly GCA_003242515.1). Classification (GTDB taxonomy): domain Bacteria; phylum Actinomycetota; class Acidimicrobiia; order Spongiisociales; family ZC4RG35; genus ZC4RG35. The sequence continues at coordinate 6,824 of QGUS01000047.1, read as the reverse complement.
AGCTGCCGTTCCCGCCCCAGCTGCGCGACCAGGTCAGGGAGGACGCGGGATGCCGGATGCGTGCTCACGTCACCACCGTCGGCCGCGCCGCTCAGGGTTTAAGGGGTCTAATCCGCGGGGAGAAATGGCCGACGCACGACGCTGAACGATGAATGACGATCGGATGGATCGGAGATACGCTGTTCGATGGCGGGACCCCCGGTGGGGGTGAGAGGGGAAAGGAGGAGCGTGCCAGATGGGTGGTGACCCGAACCCGGGGGACCGAGCGGAGCTGGAGCGCCGGCTTCAGGAGCTCCAGCAGCAGCTCGAGGACTATCGCCGTCGCTACGGAGAGCTGCGCCTGGCGTTCGAGACCCTGACCACCATCGACCCGATCAGCGGTGTCCGCAACCGTCTCGGCATCCTCCAGTCCGTCGAGGGTGCGCTCCAGTGGAACGAGCGGGAAGGCCAGCCCTTCGGTGTCGCCGTCGTTCACATCCCGGGCCTGCTGGAGATCCGCGCCAACGAGAGCCGAGACCTGTTCGAGGAGGCCATCGCCCATGTGGCCGCCGTCCTGTCGGCCGGCCTGAGGGACGTCGACCGGGTGGGGCGCTGGAGCGACGAGGTCTTCGTGATCGTCCTCGCCCGTCTCGACGCCGACGGTGTCCGCCCGGTGTGGGCGCGGCTCGTCTCCATGCTCTCCGCGGTGCCGATGCAGGGTGAGAACGGGACCTACGAGCTCACCCCGAAGATGACGGCCCTGCTCGTGCCACCGAAGTCCAACGTGACCGTCGACGAGGTCGCCCAGGAGATCGACGCCGCCATGGGCTCCGAGGTGCCCGACGAGCCGCGGGTGGTCACGATCTTCCGGGACGCTTAACGACTGCCATCTGCGGCCGACCGGTTGACCGGAAACAGGAAACGGGGCTTTCCAGGGATCGGGAAGCCGTCACCCCACGGACGGGCCGTCACCAGCGAGGAGGTTCCTCAACATGATGCGCTCGATGTTCTCCGGGGTGTCCGGTCTGCGTTCCCACCAGACGATGATGGACGTGGTCGGCAACAACGTCGCCAACGTCAACACGCCCGGCTACAAGGCCTCCCAGGTCACCTTCCAGGAGACGCTCACCCAGACCGTGCGCGGCGCCGCACCCGGGAGCGGTGTCATCGGCGGCACCAACCCGATCCAGATCGGCCTCGGCACCCAGGTCTCGACCGTGGACGGGATCTTCACCCAGGGGACCGCGCAGACCACCGGTCGTCTCACCGACCTGATGATCCAGGGCGACGGCTACTTCATCCTGGGCCGTGGGGCGGAGCGCTTCTACACCCGCGCCGGCGGCTTCGGCTTCGACAGCCAGGGCTACCTCGTGAACGGCACCGGCCTCATGGCCATGGGCTGGAACGCGACCGGCGGTGTGGTCGACACCTCGCAGGCTCTCCAGGCGATCCGCATCCCGGCCGGCCAGGTGATCCCGCCGGAGGCGACGACCAGCGTGGTCCTCGGCGGCAACCTCTCCGTCGACGCCGCCACCGGCGACACCGTCCGGACCAGCATCACCGTCTTCGACTCGCTCGGCACGGCCCGTGAGCTGGTGCTCACCTTCACCCGCAACGGTGCCGACTGGGAGGTCACCGGCGACCTCGCCGGCGTGGGCCCGGTCACCATCGACACGGGCGGCGGCAGCAACGTCCTCACCTTCACCAACGGCCAGCTCCCCGCCGGGACGACGATGTCGGTGCAGGTGGCCGTCCCGGACGCCGACCCGCTCGACATCACGGTGGATCTGACCAGCGGGAACGCGCCCCTGGTCCAGTTCGGTGGCACCTCGAACCTCGAGGTGGTCTCCGCCGACGGTGCCGCCATGGGCATCCTCCAGGACGTCGCCATCGGGTCCGACGGCACCATCACCGCCCAGTTCTCCAACGGCCGCACGGAGATCGTCGGCGTCATCGCCACGGCGACCTTTGTGAACCCGGGTGGCCTCAACCGGGTGGGCGAGTCGATCTTCGCCGCCACGCCGAACTCGGGCATCGCCGCCATCGGCCAGCCGGGCACCGGTGACCGGGGCACCCTGATCCCCGGAGCCCTCGAGATGTCCAACGTGGACCTGGCCCGGGAGTTCACCAACCTGATCATCGCCCAGCGCGGCTTCCAGGCGAACAGCAGGGTGATCACCGCCTCCGACGAGATGCTCGGAGACCTGGTGAACATCCGCCGGTGATCTGAGACCTGAGGCGTCGGCCCGGCCCTAGAACGGCGCCGGGCCGATGCCCTCGACGAGGGTCTGGCCGTTGCAGATCTGCTCGACCCGGCAGAGGCTCATGCCTTCGGGCGTGGTCAGCAGCATCTCGTGGCCGATCAACCCCGGCAACTCGTCCATCAGGACGCCCTTCCAGTAGGCCCACCAGTCGTCGTCGGTCAGGACGCCGGAGGTCTCGTAGAAGACGAGTCCCAGGGTGTCGCGCAGGCCGAGCAACCGGAAGAACCGGCTGCGCGTGCGAGCGACACGGTCGGGCCCGACGGATCTCGGTTCCATTGCGATGGACCTGGAACCGCACAGGTCGGCCGGATCTCCTACCGGTTTACCGGGGACGTCTGATTTCTCATACAGGCGCCGGGGGGACTGCCGTCTCCACGGGTCCCATCCGTCCTGCGAGGGCCGCGAGCGTCGCCGCGTCCGGCATGAACTGGGCGCCCTTCCCGGTGACCGCCCCGGAGCCGGCGATCACGGCGTCACGGATGGCATCGGGCAGCCTCGCCCCCGACGCGAGCCGCGCCGCCAGTGCGCCGCAGAAGGCGTCGCCCGCACCGGTGGTGTCGACCGCGTCGACCTCGGGGGCGGGGCAGCGGTACACGGCGCCGTCGTGGGAGTAGTAGGCGCCCTCCGCTCCGACGGTCACCACGACCGCCTTCGGTCCCTTGATCCCGGCTATCCGCAGCGGGTCGGAGGAGCCGGTCAGGATCTCCAGTTCCGAGGTGTTGACCACGAGGACGTCGATCTGCTCCCAGAGCCCGGAGGGGAGCTCCCGGGCCGGAGCGGCGTTCAGCACGAAGGTGCCCCGGGTGGCGAGGGTCGCGGCCAGCACCGTCTCCACGGGGATCTCCAGCTGGCAGAGGACGACGTCCGCGTCCTCGATGACGGCACGGTGGGTGTCGACAGAGGAGGGATCGACGGCGAGGTTGGCCCCGGGGCTGACCACGATCGAGTTCTCACCGGAGCTGTCCACCGTGATCACCGCCAGCCCCGTGGGGTTGTCGGGGTCCGTGGTCACCGCGGAGTCGTCGACGCCGGACCCGGCGAGGGACTCCCGCATCGCCGCTCCCTCGGGGTCGTCCCCGACCTTTCCGACCATGGTCACGGTCGCTCCGAAGCGGGCCGCCGCCACCGCCTGGTTGGCACCCTTGCCGCCCGGCCCGGCGAGGTGCCCGGTGCCCAGGACGGTCTCGCCAGGGGAGGGGTGCCTCGGGGTGAAGACGGTGAGGTCGCGGTTGATCGACCCGACTACGACGACTCGGTTGGAGCTCATCGGGTCTGATTCTCGCCCATCCACCGCGCCACGACCGACTTCGGAGCCTGGGTGGCCCAGCCGTCGGTGATCAGCTCGGCGAGGGTGTCTCTGCCGACCCGCTCCAGGTCGACCAGCACGATAGGCCTCCGGGTGAAATGGGGGATGTTGAACGCGCCCTCGACGCTGCCCTCGGTGAGGGCCTTCTGCTCGGCCATGTCCGGCACGCGGACGGCGAGGGCGTCACCGGCCGGCGGCCCCTCGAGGGCGTCGAGGTCGTGCGGCTGGAGGACGCGGTGCCAGGCTACGGGCCTGCCGCGGACCTGCCACTCCCGCTTGCCCGGGGTCTGCTCCAGCCCGGGCAGCGAGGCGGTGATGCGTTCCACGTCTTCCCAGGTGGCCAACGCTCACGCCTCCCCGCGGCGGGCCAGCCACTCGGCGACGACCCGCTTCGGGGCCTGAACGGCCCACCCGTCGGGGATCAACTCGGCGAGGTCTTCGGGAGCTATCCGGTCCAGTTCCACGAGCACTGCGGGCCAGCCGTGGAAGTGGGGGGTCACGAAGACCGCGTCGGGCCCGTTCTGGACGAGGGCCTGCTGATCGGCGACTTCGGGAACCCTCACCCCGATGACCGTGCCATCCGGCGGCGTCCCCGAGGGCCTCGCGATCGGCCTTCCTGAGGGGTCGGTCCCAGCAGACGAGCTTGCCGCGGACCCGCCACTCCCGCTTGCCTGGGGTCTGCTCCAGCCCGGGCAGCGAGGCGGCGATGCGTTCCACGTCTTCCCAGGTGGCCACGGTGAAACGCTACCCGGCGAAGGCGAGTCTCATCCCCGAGTTGCTCGAAGCCGCACGCCGTCTGTCCGGGGAGACACCGCCCGACCGCAACCGCGTGGTCGACCTGATGAGGGTGGTGTCGATCCTCGTCGTGGTCTTCGGGCACTGGCTGATGGCCGCCGTCACGATCCGTGACGGCGAACTCGTTCCCGGGCACCTCCTCGAACTGGCCTCGTGGACCCACCCGCTCACGTGGCTGGCCCAGGTCATGCCCGTGTTCTTCTTCGTCGGCGGGTTCTCCAATGCCCGGTCGTGGCGATCCGCCCGGGGCAGGGGAGAGCCCTACGGATCGTGGCTGCGGGCGCGCCTCCGCCGCCTGCTCACTCCCGTGATGCCCCTGCTCGCGGTGTGGACCGTCGGTGCCTGGCTGGCCCTCCGGCTGGGGCTCCCGTGGGAGACCCTCCGGCTCGGATCCCAGGTGGCGCTGGTGCCCACCTGGTTCCTCGCCGCCTACGTGGTGATCGTGATGCTGGCCCCCGGGTTCCTCGCTTTCTGGGAGCGGGTCGGGTGGTGGTCGGTGGCGGCCGGGCTGGCACTCGCCGGGATCACCGACGCAGTCGCCATCGCCGGGGGAGTGGGGTGGGTCGGTTTCCTCAACTACCTGTTCGTGTGGGGGACCGTCCACCAGCTCGGATATGCCTGGGTCGACGGGAAGATCGATGGCCGGTCGAAGCGGCTGCTCCTGGCGGTCACGGGCTTGTTGGTGACGCTGCTGCTCGTGTGGGCGGGTCCCTACCCGGTGGCGATGGTCGGCCTGGACACGGCCGAGGTGACCAACTCCTATCCGCCCCGGGTGACCCTCGCCTTCCTCGGGTTGTTCCAGGCCGGACTGGTCCTCCTCGCCGAACCCGCACTCGACCGTTGGGCCCGGCGGCCGCTGGCGTGGTTCTTCGTGGTGGCGATCAGCGTGCAGATCATGACCGTCTACCTCTGGCACCTGACGGCGATGGTGGTCGTCATCGGCCTGTCGATGCTCGCCGGGGGATGGGGCATGGGCATCGAGCCGCTCACGGGGACCTGGTGGGCCACTCGTCCGCTCTGGTTCCTCGTGGTCGGGGTCGTCACTGCCGGGCTGGTCGCGCTGATGCGGCGCTTCGAGCGTCCACCTCCCGAGACCCGGCCGGCGCCGCCGTGGTGGCGGCCCGTCTTGGCTGCGGTCCTCGCATGCGGCGGTCTGGGTCTGCTCGCCGCCATCGGGATCGCCGACGGAGACGGGCTGAACGGGATCATCGTCACCCTGCCGTTCGCCGGGGTCGTCCTCGGCGGGGTCGCCGACCTGCGGCGCCGGCCGGACCGGGCCTGAGCCCTGCCGGATCAGGCTGTCTGCTCGTCCTCTTCGTCGCGGCGTCGCCAGAGCAGGAAGAAGAAGATCCCGCCCACGACGACCCCCAGGGCCAGCCACGGCGTGCTGCCCCCGGTGGTGCCGCCCGTGCCGTCGGCCGTCGCCGCCACCGGAGCGGGATCGTCGGAGCCGCCGGTCGCATCGCCGCCGACCGGAGTGTCGGCAGGGTCCGTCGTGGTGGCGCTCGGCCGGGTGGTGGTCGTCGTCACGGTCGTCGTGGTGGTTGGTGTCGCCTTCTCCGGGGACGCGGGATCCGGGGCGGCCGCGGAATGCTCCCGGCCGGGGCCCGGTCGGGACGCGTCGGACCGGGCGACCGGCCCCGACGCGTCCGACCCGGAGTCCTTCGGGTCTTCCGCCACCGGGTGGTTCCCGACAGGTGCCGGGTCGCCGCCGGGGCCCTGGTCGTCGCCGCCCCCGGGTTCCTGGTTGTCGCCGCCCCCGGGTTTCTGGTCGTCGCCGCCCACCTGCCCGACCAGCGGGTCACACGCCGGGTCATCGCAGTGGAGCAGCTTGAGATGGAGCGACTCGTCCAGGTAGGCGATGACCGGATGACCGTCGGGGTCGAGCTCGAACATGGGCTGGCGAGCGCCGGAGCCCATGTCGAGCTGGTTGTAGGGGGCCGGTTCGGAGCAGGACGGGTCGGTGCAGCGGACGACGACGAGGTCCTTCCAGCCGATCAGCGACGGGTACACGAAGATCGGGATGTGGTCGTCGTCGACGACGACCCAGGTCTGGTAGGCGTTGCCCCCGGCACCGACCTTCCCTCCGGTCGTGTCGCTGCAGGCGGGATCGGCGCAGCGGAGCAGCCCGGCCGCGCTAGCACCAGGCGTGGTGACCCGCGTGTAGCCGAACACCGGGGAGTTGCCGTCGAGGACGACGCGGATCCTCTGGGAGTACGAGATCCAGGTGTCCTCGATCTGGCTCATGGTCCGCCCGCTGCAGTCCGGGGTCGTGCAGCGGGTGAGGTAGATGCGGTCGTGCCCGGAGATCGTGTAGGCGATGAAGGGGTTGCCAGAGCCGTCGAGGGTCATGGTGAGCTCGGCGTAGGCGGCGGCGCCGCCGAGGACGTCCAGCGGGCTGACGCCGGCGCAGAACGGGTCGTCGCAGCGGAGGAGCTTGAGCCGGGGCATGCCTCCGTCCGTCCAGTGGCTCGTGGAGT
>QGUS01000046.1 GCA_003242515.1 Actinomycetota bacterium | reverse complement strand
AAATGGGAAGGGATGGTGGAGCGGGCGGGTATCCCCCCCCAGGAGGTTCCCATCGGCATCCGCGGCAAGTACCTGGAGCCCCCGGACGCCTTCCTGTCCGTGCACGAAGCGCTCCGTCATGCCGCCGCGGCGCACGGCGTGAAGCTCGACGTCCGCTGGATCACCTCAGAGGACGTGACCGGGCTGCTCGCCGAGTCGTACCTGTCGGACCTCGACGGCGTCGTCATCCCCGGCGGGTTCGGGTACCGCGGCGTCGAGGGCAAGATCGCCGCCATCCGGTACTGCCGGGAGAACGTCATCCCGCTGCTGGGCCTCTGCCTCGGCCTCCAGTGCGCCGTGATCGAGTTCGCCCGCTCCGTGCTCGGCTACGCCGAGGCCAACAGCACGGAGTTCGACCCGTCGACGCCGCACCCGGTGATCGACCTGATGCCGAGCCAGGAGGGCGTGGAGGACATGGGCGGGACCATGCGTCTCGGCCTCTACGCCGCCAAGCTCGCGGAGGGATCCAAGGTGCGGGCGCTGTACGGGGAGGAGCTGGTCTACGAGCGGCACCGGCACCGATACGAGGTGAACAACCGGTACCGCAAGGAGCTCGAGGCGAACGGCATGAGGCTCTCCGGCCTGTCGCCGGACGACAACCTCGTGGAGTTCATCGAGCTAGTCGACCACCCGTACTTCGTGGCCACCCAGGCTCACCCGGAGCTCCGCTCCCGGCCCGACGCCCCGCACCCGCTGTTCCTGGGGCTGGTCGGCGCGGCCCTGCAGCGGCGCCGCTCCCGCGAGGAGACGGCCGCGGAGGCGGCGGAGGTGGAGACTCCCTGACCCCGCCCCGGGCGGCCACGCCGTCCCAACGCGCTCTAGCCTCACATCGACTGGAGGGTTTCAAGTGATCATCGGTGTCCCACGCGAGATAAAGACTGCCGAGCACCGGGTAGCCATCACCCCCATCGGGGTCCGGGAGCTCACCGAGAGAGGGCATGAGGTACTGATCGAGAAGGGGGCCGGCGAGGGCTCCAGCATCCTCGACCAGGAGTACGTGGAGCAGGGGGCCACGATCGTCCCCACTCCCGAGGAGGTGTTCGGCGCCGCCGACATGATCCTCAAGGTGAAGGAGCCACAGGCCTCCGAGGTGGCGATGCTCCGCGAGGGCCAGATCCTCTTCACCTACCTGCATCTGGCCGCATACCCGGAGATGGCCGAGGGCCTGCTCAAGCGGGGTGTCACCGCCATCGCCTACGAGACGGTGATGACGGGCGACCGGCAGCTCCCGCTCCTGGCCCCGATGTCCGAGATCGCCGGCCGTATGGCCGCCCAGGCGGGCTCGCACTACCTGGAGCGCGCCCAGGGCGGGCGGGGCATCCTGCTCGGCGGGGTGCCCGGCGTGAAGCCCGCCAAGGTGGTCATCCTCGGGGGCGGGAACGCCGGCATGAACGCGGCGAAGATCGCCGTCGGCATGGGGGCCGAGACCGTCGTCCTCGACACCGACATCAACAAGCTGCGGGCGATCGAGGCGATGTTCCACGGCAGGATCTTCACGCTGCACTCCAACCGGCTGAACATCGAGGACCAGGTGATCGCCGCCGACCTCGTCATCGGCACCGTCCTCGTGCCGGGCGCATCCGCCCCGAAGCTGGTCACCGAGGACATGGTCCGTGCGATGAAGCAGGGTGCCGTGCTCGTCGACGTCGCCATCGACCAGGGCGGCTGCTTCGAGACGTCGCGTGAGACGACCCACACGAACCCGACCTACTCGCTCCACGAGGTGATCCACTATGCGGTCGGGAACATCCCGGGCGCCGTGCCGCACACCTCCACCTACGCCCTCACCAACGCCACGATGCGCTACGCCGTGACGCTGGCGGACAAGGGCGTGAAGGGTGCCATCGAGGCGCTGCCGGGGCTCGCCCACGGCGTCAGCGTGGTCGGGGCCGCCGTCTGCCGCCGGGGGGTGGCGGAGAGCCTCGGCAGGCCCTGCGGGCGGCCGCTGGAGGCCCTGGCCTGGGCGTGACCCGCTCCCGCCTGCCCCTGGGCGACGCCGTCGAGGAGTACCTGGTGTCCCTTCGGGTCGAGGCGGGCCTGTCCGCCAACACGATCGCCGCCTACCGGCGCGACCTGGAGCAGTACCTCGACTTCCTCCAAGGACGCGAGCCCCGGCCGGAAGACGTCGACGGCTTCGCCGCGGAGCTGTCGCGCCGCGGGCTGGCCGATTCCACCCTGAAGCGGAAGCTGTCCGCGGTGAAGGGAATGCACCGGTTCCTCGTGTCCGAGGGTCTCCGGGAGGATGATCCGACCCGGCTGGTGACCGGCCCCAAGCGGCCCGACCCGTTCCCGAAGGCGCTGGACCGCGAGGAGGCCTTCGCTCTCGTGGAGGCGCCGGACCGGTCCACCGTGGCGGGCCGGCGCGACGCCGCCCTGCTCGAGTTCCTCTATGCCACGGGCGCCCGGGTCTCCGAGGCGGTGTCGCTCGACCTGCCGGACCTCGACCTGGACGAGGGCGTGGCCCTGGTCACCGGCAAGGGCTCCAAGCAGCGCCTCGTGCCGCTGGGCAGCCACGCCGTGGACGCCATCCGGGCGTGGCTGCCGGACCGGCTGGCGCTGATCAGGCGGACCACCAAGGGCGACCCCGTGTTCCTCAACCTGAGGGGAGGGCGGCTGACGCGCCAGGGGGCCTTCGAGATCGTCCGGAGGGCCGCCGCCCGGGCGGGGATCCCGCCGCAAAAGGTGTCTCCGCACGTGCTGCGGCACTCGGCGGCGACGCACATGCTGGAGGCGGGCGCAGACCTCCGGACCGTCCAGGAGATGCTCGGTCACGCTACGATCTCAACAACCCAGGTCTACACGCGGGTCAGCAAGTCCCACGTGATGGAGATCTACGTTCAAGCACACCCCAGGAGCCGTTGATGTCGTCGCAAACAGCCAGGGCAGAGGAGCTGCTGCGCGAGGAGCGCGAGCGGCTCGTTCGCCAACTCGCGGAGCTCGGCGCGGCTGAGACCGGCGAGCTCAGGTCCGATCTGGACTTCGGCGGCAGCTTCGCCGACGCCGGGGCGGTGACCGCGGAACGGACCGAGGTGCTCGGGCTCGTCGAGTCCCTCAAGAGCCAGGTCGACGACATCGACCGGGCCCTCGAGAGGATCGAAGAGGGTCTGTACGGGATCTGCGCGGGCTGCGGCAACGAGATCCCGCCGGCCAGGCTCGAGGCCATCCCGGCCACGATACTCTGCGTCGACTGCAAGAACAAGGGCGTCACGCTCTGATCGAGGCGATCCGCCGTCCACTCCATCTCGCCCGGCGCTTCTTCGAGGTGTTGCTGGCGCGGCCGCTGACCGCGGCCGAGCTGGAGGAGGTGCGCGGCTGGCTGGACGGATCGCTGCTGGAGCTGTTCCTGGCCCAGCAGGTGGCCGACCAGCGTCACGGCTACGCGATCGCCCGCTCCGTCCTGGACACGGGGCATCGCATGGAGCTCGTCGTCGCGGCCGCACTCCACGACGTCGGCAAGGCCCGCTCCCGGCTCGGCGCCTTCCGCCGCAGCATCGTCACGGTCCTGATGGTTCTCCGCGTACCCCTGAAGGGGCGCTGGCTCGCGTATGCGGAACATGGGAAGGTCGGGGCCGAGGACCTCGAGAAGGCCGGCGCACCGCCCCTCGTCGTGAGCTTCGCCCGGCACCACCAGCACGGCCGCCCGCCCGACATCGCCCCCGAGGACTGGAGCGTCCTCAACCGGGCCGATCTCGGGACATTGACGGGGCGCAGGGCCTGACCCCGGATATCCTCGACCTGATGCCGTTCGAGGTGAAGACGACCGTCTTCGAGGGCCCGATCGACCTGCTCCTGCAGCTCATCACCAGGCGCCAGGTCGAGATCACCGCGGTCGGGCTCACCGAGGTCGTCTCCGACTACCTCGAGTTCATCGCCGAGATGGAGCGGCTCGACATGGAGATCACCTCCGAGTTCCTCCTGATCGCGGCGACCCTGATCCAGCTCAAGAGCCGCTCCCTGCTGCCCAGGGGCGGCGACTTCGACCTCGACGAGGAGCTGGCGCTGATCGAGGAGCGCGACCGCCTTCTGGCGCGCCTCCTCGCCTCGATGACGTTCAAGGACGTGGCCGCCGTGCTCCTGCGCCGCATGCAGGAGATGAACCGTTTCGTCCCGCGCACCTCCGGCGTCGACCAGAAGATCGAGCCCAAGCCCCAGACTGTGGAGATCCCGGTCGACGCGCCGCGGCTCGCGGAGATCGCCGCCCGGGTGTTCGCCCGGGCCCAGGCGGAGCCCGACCTCGACCACCTCGACCTCGATCTGCCCAGCGTGGCCGACGCCATCCACGACCTGCGGGTCCGTCTCGAGGAGGTCGCCTACTCCACTTTCGACGAGCTCACCGAGCACTGCACCCGCAAGGTGGAGATCGCCGCGTACTTCCTCGCCCTGCTGGAGATGGCCCGGTGGGGCCTGGTCGAGCTGGCGCAGGAGGACTGGCTTTCGGAGATCGAGGTCCGACGCGGCAAGATGACGGACGTGCCGATCGAATCGGAGTGGGCGTCATGAACGACAAGGCAGCGCTGGAGGCGATCCTCTTCGTCGCCGAGGCCCCCATCCCCGCCGGGGAGCTGGCCGAGGTGCTGGAGCTCCCCGCGGCCCGGGTGAACGAGCTGCTGGAGGAGATGCGCTCCGACCTGGAGCAGCGGGAGGCGGGCGTCGTCCTGCGCGAGGTGGCCGGCGGATGGCGCCTCTACAGCCACCCCGACGCATACCAGTACCTGGAGCGCTTCTCGGCCTCGGCGACGGCCCGCAAGCTGTCGTCGGCGGCCCTGGAGACCCTGGCGGTCATCGCCTACAAGCAGCCCGTCTCCCGGAGCCAGATCTCCGAGATCCGCGGCGTCGACTCCGACTCGGCGGTGCGCAGGCTGGAGCGGCTGGGCCTCGTCGAGGAGAAGGGCCGCCTCTCCATCCCGGGCAACCCCGCCGTGTACGGGACCACCGACCTCTTCCTGGAGCGGCTCGGCCTGCAGTCGCTCAAAGAGCTGCCGCCATTGGCGGACCACGTGCCGCCGTCGGACTTCGTGGACACGCTCGAAGAGAGCCTGCGCCCCGGGACCCCCTGAGCCGTGGCGGAGCGCATCCGCGTCCAGAAGGCCCTCTCCCAGGCGGGCGTCATGTCCCGGCGCGCCGCCGAGGAGGCGATCAGGGCCGGCAGGGTCGCCATCGACGGCCGGGTGGCCATCCTCGGTGACCGTGTCGACCCCGAGACCCAGGTCCTGACGCTCGACGGCATCAGTGTCGTCATCGACCCCGGGATCGAGACCCACCTGCTCTACAAGCCGGTCGGTGTCGTGTCCACGGCGAAGGACCCGCAGGGCCGGCGCACCGTGGTCGATCTGGTCGAGTCGGAGAAGAGGCTGTACCCGGTGGGGCGGCTCGACGCCGACTCGGAGGGCCTGATCCTCCTGACCAACGACGGAGAGCTGGCCAACAAGGTGACGCATCCCCGGTACGGGATCACCAAGACCTACATGGTGAAGGCGGAGGGCCGGATGACGCCCGCAGAGGTGCGCCGCCTGGTCACCGGGCTGGAGCTGGAGGACGGGCCGGCCGCGGCCGTCTCGGCACACCTGGTCGACGCCACGGCGGAGAGCTCGCTGGTCGAGGTCGTGATGGGGGAGGGGCGCAAGCGGGAGGTGCGCCGCATGTTCTCGGCCCTCGGGCACGAGGTGACCCGCCTGGTCCGCACGGCCATCGGGCCGATCTCCGATCCGAGGCTCAAGCCGGGGGAGTCGCGCCCCCTCACCCAGGAGGAGCGACGCCGTCTGCTCGCGGAGGCCAGGGAATGACGGGCCTGCCCGCCGGCCGGGCGGTGGGCGAGATCCGGGTCCCCGGGTCGAAGTCGGCATCGATCCGGGCGCTCGCGGTCGCCGCGCTGGCCCCGGGACGGTCCGTGGTCAGGGGCGCCGACCCTTCGGACGACGTGTCCGCTATGGCCCGGGTCGCCGCCGCCCTCGGGGCGAAGGTCGAGCGGGACGGGGCCGACTGGGTCGTCGAAGGCGGGGGCCTACGGGCGCCGGACGGTCCGCTCGACTGCGGCGAGTCGGGGCTCACCGCACGCATCGCCATCGCCGTGGCCGGCACCATCGACGGCGAGGTCACCATCACCGGTCGCGGCCGGCTCCCGGAACGCCCGATGGGGCCGCTGCTCGACGTGCTCCGCAGCCAGCACATCGAGGTGGTGTCGGCGCCGGGAGGGACCCTGCCGGTCACCGTGCGCGGCGCCGGCGGATGGTGGGGCGGGGAGGTCCCCGTCCCGACGGGCACGAGCACCCAGTTCCTCAGCGCGACGCTGATCGCCGCCCCCACGGCCCGGTACCCGATGGCCATCCGGCTGGAGGAGGGGAGCGGAGCCCTCGGCTACGTGGAGATGACCGTGGACCTGATGGCCGCGTTCGGTGCCCGGCCCATCGTCACAGGCCATGGCTTCGAGGTACCCAAATCCGGGTACCGGCCCACCGACTACACGGTGCCACCGGACGCGTCCTCGGCCGTCTACCCGGCGGTGGCCGCGGCGATCACGGGTGGCGAGGTCACCCTCGTCGACCTCCGACCCGACGACCGCCAGCCGGACATGGCGGTGCTCCGGCACCTGGAGGCGATGGGGTGCCGGGTCGAGGGGACCGACCGTGGAGTGAGGGTGATCGGACCCGAGCGGCTGCAGGGGATCGAGGCCGACCTGGAGTCCTCTCCCGACGGCGCCCTCGGCCTCGCGGTGGCGTGTCTCTTCGCCGAGGGGCCCAGCCGGCTCACCGGCCTGCACACGCTGCGGCACAAGGAGTCCGACCGCATCGCCGCAATCTCCGAGGGCCTGGAGCGCCTGGGCGCGGAGGTCGCCACCACCGAGGACAGCCTCACGGTGCGTCCACCGGCACTGATCACCCCGGCGCAAGTGCGCGCCCACGGTGATCACCGCATCGCGATGTCCCTGGCCCTGGCCGGTCTGAAGGCGCCAGGAGTGGACGTGGATGATCCGGGGGTGGTCGCCAAGACCTGGCCCGCCTTCTGGGACGACATGACCCGGCTGGTGTTTCAGCCTGGATAAACGTGCATACAACGCATGCAGCCGCTACCTTGGGGTAGGAGGGAGGAGCGGAGCCCGGTCCCTATCTCGCCCCCATTGTCCGAAGAACCCCCAATTTGGACACACCCCTCTGGGGTCGGGCTCCCCCTCCCCTCTATCCTCGCCCCGTGCCCATAGTCACCATCGACGGACCCTCCGGCACCGGCAAGAGCACGGTGACCCGAGCCATCGCAGACCGTTTCGCCCTCCCATTCCTCGACACGGGAGCCTTCTACCGGGCCGCCACGCTTGCGGTCCTGGAGGCGGGAGTCGCCCCCGAGGACGGCCCGGCCGTGATCGAGGTCGTGAAGGGGATCACCATCGACCAGAAGTACGGCGTCACCTATCTGGACGGCCGTGACGTCTCGGAGCGGATCCGGGACGCCGACGTGACCGGCGCCGTCTCCGCCGTCTCCGCGCATCCCGAGGTCCGCCGGATGATGGTGGAGCGTCAGCGGGAGTGGGTGGAGGCCGAGGGCGGTTCCGCCATCGTCGAGGGCCGCGACATCGGCTCGGTCGTGTTCCCCGACGCCGAGGTGAAGATCTACCTGGACGCCCGTCCCGAGGTGCGGGCGATGCGGCGGGCCATGGAGAGCGGGGAGGACCCGCGGACGGTCGCCGCGGCGATCGAGCGACGCGACCGCTACGACTCGACCCGTGCCGTGGCCCCGCTGACCGTGCCCGAGGGCGCCGTGGTCATCGACACCTCCGACCTCGCCTTCGACGAGGTCGTCGAGGAGGTGTCCCGGCTGGTGGCCGCGAAGTCGTGAAGCGGCCCCCGTTCCCTACCATGGGACGGACATGACCGTAGAGAGGGTGCTTCTCGCAGAGCCGCGCGGCTTCTGCGCCGGCGTGGAGATGGCGATCAAGGCACTCACCTGGATGACGCGGATCTTCGAGCCGCCCGTCTACTGCTACCACGAGATCGTCCACAACGAGTGGGTGGTACGGGCGTTCGAGCGCGTGGGCGTGGTGTTCGTAGACGACATCGCCCAGGTGCCGCAGGGCGCCCCGGTGATGCTGTCCGCCCATGGCTCCGCCCCCGAGGTCATCGCCGCCGCCCAGGAGCGGGCCGCGGTGGTGATCGACGCCGTGTGCCCGCTGGTCACCAAGGTCCACCACGAGGTGAAGCAGCTGGCGTCGAAGGGCTACGACATCATCTACATCGGACACCACGGCCACGACGAGGCCGTGGGCACCGTTGCCGAGGCCCCGGAGGCGATCACCCTGGTGGAGCCCGAGACTGGTATCGACGGCTTCGCCCCGAAGGACCCGACCAAGGTGGCGCTGGTGGCGCAGACCACGCTCGGCATCTACGAGTGGCAGCACGTCTACCAGACCGCCCTGCAGCGGTTCCCCGAGCTGAAGACCGCCCGGAAGTCGGACCTCTGCTACGCCACCACGAACCGCCAGGGCGCCGTGGAGCAGCTCGCCCAGGAGTGCGACCTGGTGCTGGTGGTGGGCTCACACAACTCGTCCAACACGCAGGCGCTCGTCCGGGTCGCCCGGGAGCGTGGCGCTCGTGCGGAGCGCATCGACTCCGCGGCCGACATCGACCCGGCCTGGCTCGAAGGCGTGAAGGTGGTGGGGCTCACCGCCGGCGCCTCGGCCCCCGACCACCTCGTGCAGGAGGTCATCGACCGACTCGACCCGTCCATGGGCTTCGAGCTGCGCGCCACCACCGAGGAAGAGGAGTACTTCCCGCTGCCGCGCCAGCTGCGTGCGTTCGTCACCACGCTGCAGGGGCTGGTGGAAGCCGGCGTGACTGCCCGGAAGCCCGCCGAGCCGTCGCTGCTGGAGCGCGACCGGGAGTGGACGGCGACCGAGGCCCTCGACTTGATCTCGGCCTGAATCGGCGATGAGCTCGCTACCCGTAGTGGCCGTGGTGGGGCGCCCCAACGTGGGCAAGTCCACCCTCGTCAACCGGATCATCCGGCAGCGGGCCGCCGTGGTGGAGGAGATGCCCGGCGTCACCCGCGACCGCCGGCAGTTCGAGGCCGACTGGGCCGGGCGCACCTTCCTGCTGGTTGACACCGGCGGTTGGGAGGCGAAGCCCGACGACCCCATCGACCAGGCGATCCGGGAGCAGGCCGAGGCTGCCGTCTCCGGCGCCGACGTGGTGATGTTCGTAGTGGACACCACCACCGAGCTGACCGACGACGACATCGGGGTCGCCGACATCCTGAAGCGCGCCGGGGCGCCTGTCATCCTCGTCGCCAACAAGGCCGACTCCGACGCCCTCGAGCTGGAGGCCAGCCGGCTCTGGTCGCTCGGCCTGGGCGAGCCGCAGCCGGTCAGCGCCTTCCACGGCAGGGGTGTGGGCGACCTCCTCGACCGCGTTATCGCCGAGCTCCCCGACGCGCCTGCGGCGAAGCCCGAGCATGACCTTCCCCGCCTCGCCATCGTCGGCCGTCCCAACGTGGGCAAGTCGACGCTGCTCAACCGGTTGGTCGGGGAGGAGCGGGTCATCGTCTCCGACGTCCCCGGCACCACCCGCGACCCCATCGACGTGGAGGTGGAGAT
>QGUS01000300.1 GCA_003242515.1 Actinomycetota bacterium | reverse complement strand
CCCGGTGGTGCGCCGCAACCTGTCCCAGTGGTTCTTCCGGATCACCGACTACGCCGAGCGTCTGCTGGCCGACATCGAGATGCTGGAGCACTGGCCCGAGCGGGTCAAGACCATGCAGCGCAACTGGATCGGCCGCTCCGAGGGCGCCCAGTTCACGATCCAGGTCGAGGGCGGTGGCCGCTTCGAGGTGTTCACCACCCGCCCCGACACGATCTTCGGCATGACCTTCTGCGTGCTGGCCCCCGAGCACCCGCTGGTCGACGAACTGGTCGCCGGCCGCCCCGAGGAGGCCGAGGTGCGGGCCTACCAGGAGAAGGCATCCCACGCCTCCGAGCTGGAGCGGCTGGCTGAGGGCGAGAAGACCGGCGTCTTCACCGGCCGGTACGCCATCAACCCGGTCAACGGGAAGCGGGTGCCGATCTACATCGCCGACTACGTCCTGATGGGATACGGCACCGGCGCCATCATGGCCGTGCCGGCCGAGGACCAGCGTGACTGGGACTTCGCCACCAGGTACGGCCTGGAGATCATCCGCACCGTCCAGCCGCCGGACGACTGGGACGGTGAGGCGTACTCCGGCGACGGCCCGACCATCAACTCCGACTTCCTGAACGGCCTGAGCCGCGAGGAGGCCAAGGAGAAGGCCATCCAGTGGCTCGAGGAGAACGGCGTCGGCAAGCGCTCCGTCAACTACCGCCTGCGCGACTGGCTGATCAGCCGCCAGCGCTACTGGGGTGCCCCGATCCCGATCATCGACTGCCCGTCCTGCGGCCTGGTCCCGGTGCCGTACGAGCAGCTGCCTGTGCTGCTGCCCGAGGTCACCGACTGGCTGCCCAAGGGCAAGTCGCCGCTGGCCGCGGTCGACACCTTCGTGGAGACCACCTGCCCCGAGTGCGGTGGGCCGGCGAAGCGCGAGACCGACACCATGGACACCTTCGTGGACTCGTCCTGGTACTTCCTGCGCTTCTGCGACCCGCGCAACGACGACGCCCCGTTCGACCCGGAGAAGGCCCGCTACTGGATGCCGGTCGACCAGTACATCGGCGGCATCGAGCACGCCGTGCTGCACCTGCTGTACGCCCGGTTCATCACCAAGGTGCTCTACGACATGGGCCTGGCCCCGGTCGAGGAGCCCTTCGCCCGCCTGTTCACCCAGGGCATGATCACCCTGGGCGGGGCGAAGATGTCCAAGTCGAAGGGCAACGTGGTCGATCCCGTGGACATGTACGAGAGCCACGGCGCCGACGCCCTCCGCCTGTACCACCTGTTCATGGGCCCGCCCACCGAGGACGCGGTCTGGACCAACTCCGGCATCGACGGCACCCGACGGTTCCTGGAGCGGGTCTGGCGCCTGGCCGCCCGCGACATCGAGTACTCCGACCGCCCCGAGGACGAGCGCGATCGTGAGCTGCTGGGCGTCGCCCACCGCTCCCTGCGCAAGGTGACCGAGGACATCGAGCGGTTCCAGTTCAACACCGCCGTACCGCCGCTGATGGTGCTGGCCAACGCCCTGTCCGACTACACCAACGGCGAGCCGCGGAAGGAGACCTTCGACGCCGCCCTCCGCCTGCTGCTGCTGATGCTGGCCCCCATGTCCCCGCACATCGCCCACGAGATCTGGGAGCGGCGGGGCTTCGAGGGGATGCTCGCCGAGCAGCCGTGGCCAGACTGGGATCCGGACCTGGCGAGGGAGGAGACCGTCACCATGGTCGTCCAGGTGAACGGCAAGGTCCGCGACCGCATCGACGTGCCGGCCGACATCACGCCCGAGGAGGCGGAGCGGCTGGCCCTGGCGTCGGAGAAGGCCCGCGCCTTCATCGACGGCCACGAGGTGCGCAAAATGGTGGCCCGGCCGCCCCGTCTCGTCAACATCGTGGTCGGGTGAACGCAGGAGAGGCGCTGCGCGCCGCGCGGCTCGACACCGAGGAGCTGAGGGGCTTCATCCACCCGGTCGACCCCGACCGCGTCACCCTCCGGCCGGCCCCGTCCTGGATGACCCGGATGTGGGGGAAGGCCACCGGTGCGCTCACGGTGGGGAGGCGGGTGTTCGTGCGGCCCGACGTCCTCGCTGGTGACCCGGACGCGCTGGGGAGGCTCGTCGTCCACGAGCTCGTCCACGTCCGCCAGTGGTCGGACTACGGCCCCCTCTCGTTCCTCCTCCGCTACCTCCGCCGCTACCTGGGAGGCGTCCTGCGCGGGCTGGGTCATCGCGATTCGTACCAGTCCAACCCGTACGAGGTGGAGGCTCGCGAGGCGGTGGAGCGCTTTGGCATCACCGTCTGACGGTCTAGCTTCCCGCTCCATGGAGGGTGTGTTGAGATGCTCGCGTTCGCTCGGGGCGCTGCTCGCCCTCGCCCTGGCCGTTGCGGCATGCGGGGGTGGCGGCGAGCCCGCCGGTCCCGCCGACGCCGGTGGCGGGACCACCACGACCCTGCCCACGGCCACCACCGCAGGCCCGTCCTCTTTTAAAACTTCCCA
>QGUS01000299.1 GCA_003242515.1 Actinomycetota bacterium | reverse complement strand
CGGTTGACGTCGACCACGTCCACGCCGGCCTCGTCGAGACGACGCACCACGTCGGGGACCCGGATCCCGTCCCGCGCGGCGATGGTGACGGTGCGCTCGATGGGGTCCGTATGGGGCCGATCCCCGATGAGCGCCGCCACCGCGGCCACCGCCCGGTCGACGCCCTCCGGTGTGGCCACGGTCACCTGGATCCGGTCCCCGCCCACCCGGGTCTTGAGCTCGTCAGGCGTGCCCCGGGCGATGACGGTGCCGTGGTCGAGGATGACGATGTCGTCCGCCAGCCGGTCCGCCTCCTCGAGGTACTGCGTGGTCAGGACGAGGGTCGTCCCGTTGCGGACCAGGTCTCGCAGGAGGTCCCACAGCTCGTTGCGGCTGCGCGGGTCGAGGCCAGTGGTCGGCTCGTCGAGGAACAGCACCCGGGGCGTAGCCACCAGGGTGGCGGCGAGGTCCAGCCGCCGCCGCATGCCTCCCGAGAAGGTCTTGACCAGCCGGTCGGCCGCTTCGGTGAGCCCGAAGCGCTGCAGCAGGTCGTCGGCGCGGCGGCGCGCCTCCCTGCGGGACAGGCCGTGGAGCCGCCCCACCATGACCAGGTTGTTCCGGGCTGAGAGGAGCCCGTCGACGGTGGCTGCCTGGGAGGCGACCCCGATGCGGCTACGCACCTCGCCCGGCTGCTCCGTCACGTCGAACCCGGCGACGGAAGCCCTGCCGGTGGTGGGGGAGCAGAGTGTGGTGAGGATGCGGATGGTCGTGGTCTTGCCGGCGCCGTTGTGGCCAAGCAGTGCCACCACCCTGCCGGCGGGGACCTCCAGGTCGAGGTCCCGGAGTGCCCAGAGGTCGCCGAAGCGGCGTCCCAGGCCCTCGGCGCGGACGCCTGCCTTCGTATCGTGTACCAATGAGTCGTACATAGTACGAACAACGCTAGTGGTACGCTGTACGAAATGTCAACAGGTCAGGGTCCGGAAGAACGCATCGAGGCGGCTCGGGCGAAGCAGGCGGCGCAGCGGCAGGCCGCCCAGGCCCGCCGTGCCGCCGCCCGGGCCCGCCAGGAGCAGAGACGT
Organism: Actinomycetota bacterium; assembly: GCA_003242515.1. Taxonomy (GTDB): domain Bacteria; phylum Actinomycetota; class Acidimicrobiia; order Spongiisociales; family ZC4RG35; genus ZC4RG35. Next base: position 1,421 of record QGUS01000299.1, on the reverse strand, counting down.
GAGCAGGCCCGCGGTGCCAGCACGGCTGGCCGGGAGGAGGGGCTGGGACTCTGGCTCCGGGGGGAGCCGCAGGGGCGCAGGCCGCGGTGGAGCCGGGACCAGATCGCCGCGGCCGCGGTGGGGATCGCCGACCGCGAGGGTTTCGAGGCGCTGACCATGCGTCGCCTGGCCGCCGAGCTCGGGGCCGGGACCATGACCGTCTACTACTACGTCCACAACAAGGGGGAGCTGCTCTCCCTGGTGATGGACGCGGTGATGGGGGAGGTGGCGCTCTCCCCGGACGAGGAGCTGCCGGGGGACTGGAAGGCGGCCATCTCCCTGATCGCCCGGCGGACCCGTGACGCCATCCGGCGCCACCCCTGGGTGCTCGGCATCGGGGAGGACTCGCCGTTCGGCCCCAACAGCCTCCTCCACTTCGACCAGTCGCTGGGGGCGCTGGCGTCGCTGGACGCGCCGCTCGCCGTGAAGCTCGACCTGCTCGTCGCGGTGGACAGCTTCGTGTTCGGGTACTGCCTGCAGGAGCGTGGCGCCGCCGGAGCCGGCGGGACGATCCCGCACGCCGTCCAGGACTACCTCACGGAGATGGTCCGCACCGGCGCATACCCCCGGCTCGCCGCCCTCGTCGAGGAGCTGGGTTTCAAGAAGGCATGGCGTGCCTTGAGCGAGGACCTCTTCGACGAGGGCTCATTCGACCGCAACCTCCGGCGCCTCCTCGACGGTTTCGAGCAGTCTCTGGGTGATGCTTTCTCCTGAGCCACAGCAGCTCCCCCACCTCGGTGGCGCCGTCCCGCCCACGATGCGCTGATGGAAGGCGTTCGGATCGTGCGGGTCTGGCCCGATGACAACCTCGACCTGGGCGACCTGGTCAGGTCGTCCGTCGCTGAGGGACACCGGTTCGTGGCGAGGGCCCGGGAGGAGTGGGATGCCGGGGTCAACCGGTTCGCGGCCCCCGGTGAGGGCCTGTTCCTGGCCCGCCACGGTGACGGGGTGGTCGGGATGTGCGGTCTGAACGTCGACCCCTACGCGGGCGACCCGGGGGTAGGGAGGCTCCGACACCTCTACGTGGCACCCGCCCGTCGCCGGTTGGGGGTCGGGCGTGCCCTGGTGGTCGCCTGTCTCGAGCTCGCCGCGGGCCGGTTCAGACGCGTCCGTCTGCGAACGGAGAACGAGGACGCGGCCCGCTTCTATCTCGGGCTCGGGTTCTCCGCGGTCGACGAAGCCGACACCACCCATGTCATCGAGCTCGCCTGACGGCACGAGCGCCGGGGCGGGTCCCGGTAGGAAGGGGCCTCCGATGACCTCACCGCAGACCTTGAGCGAGGCCGACCGGCGCCTCCTCGCTTCCTGGGCCGCGGACTGCGCAGAGCGGGTCCTCCCCATCTTCGAGGCGGCGATGCCCGGAGACCCGCCGCCCCGTGCGG
>QGUS01000045.1 GCA_003242515.1 Actinomycetota bacterium | reverse complement strand
GCGCCACTCCGGCCCGCACCGTCCGTTGGACGAGCAGCACGAGGATCTGGTGGTCGCTGAGGGGTGCGGTGATCGCCCCCAATACGGGAGCCATGGCCAGGGCCATTCCGTCTCTCTTCCTTCCTCTGTGCCGACGGGGTTAGCTGACGGGCTCGGGCTGGAAGGTGCCCTACCGGCGGTGCCGGATTCGCCCCGGGTCGTTCGGATCCCCCGCCCCGGGCCACGCACCCGGGTTAGGCGTGGCTCCGGAAGTTAGCCGTGATCCGTGGACATGGGGACTCCATCCGGGAGGGCGCCGCCCGGCGCGGGGCATCTGCGGGCTACCTATCCTGGCGGTGCATCCGAGGTGAGGGAGAGATGAGCAGATCACGGGGAGCGATGTTCACCGCCTCATGGGTCGTCCTGGCGGCGGTCTCGGTGCTGCTGGTCCTGGCCGGCGGCTGGATCCTCTACTCCCCCGGCGACGCCGGCTGGTTCTCGGGCCTGGCCACCCTCGACCTCGACGCGCTGAATTCGTCGGACCCCGACCTGGCCGGACACGTGGTCCTGACCACCCGGCTGCTGGCCGCCGCGGCCATGGGCTTCGGGATCCTGTCCCTCTTCGTCACCTGGTTCGGGGTCCGGGACATGAGCCCGCTCTCGGTCAGCGTCATGTGGACCCTGCCCATCCTCATGGCGACGCTGGGCCTGATCCTCCTCCTCGACGGCAACGAGATGGTCGGCCTCGGGTTCGCCGTGGTGGCGGTCGTCCTCTCCCTGGCGCTGGCCATCGCCCGGCGAAACGTCTGACCTTCCGGGATTTTTCGCGACCTCGGAGACCTCCGGCATCGCGGCGTCGCGTCCCGCAACGAACCGCAACGTCGGCTCATCCGGGACTCCCGGGACCTCTCCGGCCACCGCTTGAACAAGAACGGAGCGGTTCTACGGTTTCCCGGGTCCCCCAGGTAGGTAGGAGATACCATGCTGTCCAGCCGACGCGCCCCCGCACTCCTCGCCGCCATCGCCATGGCAGCAGCGGCCTGCAGCCCTGCAGCCACGACCACCAGCACCACCGAGGCGGTCACCAGCACCTCCAGCACCGCCGCTCCCACCACCAGCACCCTCCCGGCCTTCTCCATCGAGGGCGCCCCGGAGGAGCTGGCCGGGGTGATCGAGCAGTTCTACGCCTACACCACCGGAAACAGCAACCAGGCCCCACCCATGCCGGAGGCCGTCGCCGCCGTCACCCCGGTCGAGCGGGAGACCCCCACCGAGGGCGTCGCCTCGGTCGGGACCTTCCGGGAGCAGCAGGTGGCCACGGTCGAGATGGGCGAGGACCTCTTCGTCGCCGTCGACGACGGCTCCGGGTGGCGGATCGTCGGCGGCAGCTGGCCCGACCTCGACCTCCAGTGGTTCGGCGAGTTCCCGCGCCTGGTGGCCGTGATCGGCTCCGATGCCCGGCCCGGCGAGAACCAGGAGCGCTCGCGGGGCGACAGCCTCCACGTCGTGGGCCTCGACGGCACCGGCGCCGGCGGCATCGTCGGCATCCCCCGCGACTCCTACGTCGCCATCCCCGGCGTGGGCAACGACAAGATCAACGCCGCCCTCTCCCGCGGCGGCCCCGACACCCTGGTGCGGGCGATGGAGCAGGTCAGCGGCCTCGAGTTCGAGGGCTACGTCCTCACCGGCTTCGAGGGCTTCATGGTCATGGCCGGCGAGGTTCTCGGGGGCGTGGAGATGGAGATCCCGTTCGACATCAGCGACGACGCCGCCGGCGCCTTCTTCAAGGCCGGCCGCCAGTACGTCAACGGCGTCAACGCCCTGGCCCTGGCCCGGGTGCGGAAGAGCGTGTCGGGCGGCGACTTCACCCGGTCCCGTCTCCAGGGGGAGATCCTCCTGGCCGCGGTCGAGATCGTGAAGGTCAAGGGCTTCGGTGCCATCCCGGTCCTGATGGAGGGCTCGGATCCCTGGCTGTCCACGAACCTGACGCCGGAGCAGATCCTGACCTTTGCGGCCGCCGCCGTCTCTGCCGACCTCGAGTCCATCCCCAACGTCGTGGTGCCGGGCCGGGGCGGGTCGGTCAACGGGGCCTCCGTCGTGCACCTCAGCGACGACGGGAAGAAGATCTGGGCCGACCTGGCCGACGGCTCGCTCGAGCCCCGCTGATCTCGGCCTCCCTGTCCAGGGATTACGCTCCCGCGTCATGCCCAAGTTCGCCTGGCTCTGCAGCCACGAGTCCTACCAGCCCGAAGTCCTGGTCGACCAGGCCGTCGCCGCGGAGAACCTCGGCTTCGACGTCGTCCTCGGCTCCGACCACTTCCATCCCTGGGTCGACGACAACTCCTCCGCAGGCTTCGTCTGGTCGTGGCTGGGAGCCGTGGCGGCCCGCACCGAGCGGGTCGAGCTGGCCACCAGCGTCACCTGCCCCCTCTTCCACTACCACCCCGGCCTGATCGCCCAGGCCGCCGCCACCACCGACCGTCTCTCCGGCGGCCGCTTCATCCTCGGCGTCGGCACCGGCGAGAACATCAACGAGGGCCCGCTGGGCTTCCCCTTCCCGGGCTACGCCGAGCGCCAGGCCCGGATGAAGGAGGCGCTCGAGATAATGCACCGCCTCTTCGCCGGAGAGAAGCTCGACTTCGAGGGCCAGTACTACCGGACCGACAAGGCGAAGCTGTACAGCCCGCCGATCCGACCCGTGCCGATCTGGATGGCCGCCGGCGGCCCCAAGTCGGCCGCCTTCGCCGGCACCTACGCCGACGGCCTCATCACCAGCGTCAAGAATCCCGAGGACACCAGGAACCAGGTCATCGAGCCGTTCCTGGCCGCCGCCGGCGACCGGCCGACGCAGATCATGGCCACCCGGTGGACGGTGTTCGCCACGGACGACGACGAGGCGTGGGAGGCACTCGGCTCGATGCGCGGACTGCGCGCCCCGAGCCGTCTCGAGGCGGTGGATCCGATGCAGCTGCGCATCGAGGCCGACACCATGGATCGCTCCGAGATCCTCGGCCGCTACACGATCGTCTCCAGCGTCGATGAGCTGGTCGAGGCTTACACTCCGCTCGTGACCGAGGTCGGGGCCGGCTATGTGGCCATCCAGATCGCCAGCACCGATCCGGACCGCGTCCTCGAGATCGCGGGCAAGGAACTCCTCCCCGAGCTGCGGCGACTCGCCGCCTCCTGAGGCCATCCGGAGGGCCGAAGATGAAGACGAACAACCCGGCCGGTCGCGGCTTCCTGTTCGTGGTTCTCGGTGCCGCCCTGTGGGGCACCGACTCCCTGTTCCGGTACTGGCTCGCATTCCAGATGCCGGCCCCGCGCCTGGTGTTCCTCGAGCACCTGGTGCTGGTTCTGATCACCCTGCCCTTCATCCTGAGGGGCCGGGAGGCCCTCCGCTCCTTCACCCGGAGCGACTGGGTCTCCGCCGCGGTGATCGGCATCGGACCGTCGGCGCTGGCCACGATCCTGTTCACGAAGGCGTTCACCTACGGGGACCCGACCACACCGGTGCTGCTCCAGAAGATCCAGCCGCTGGTGGCGGTGATCGGGGCGACGCTGCTCCTCAAGGAGAAGATCCTCCCCCGCTTCGGCTTCTTCCTCGCCGCGGCCGTGACCGGTGCCTACCTGGTGGCGTTCAAGGATCCGACGGCCGTCTCGATCTCGGCCCTGGTCCCGGCGCTGCTGGCCGTGGGTGCGGCCTCCCTCTGGGGTCTCGGCACCGTTCTCGGCCGGCGCCTCGCCCCGAAGGTGCCTTTCGAGACGATGACGGGGCTCCGGTTCCTCTTCGGCCTCCCCGCCGCGGGCGTGATCATGACGGTCCTCGGCGAGGCTGCCTCGCCGTTCGCCCTGACGTCGCGTGAGGCCCTCGGGGTGCTCCTCCTGGCGCTGTTCCCGGGCCTGTTCGCCCTCATGGTCTACTACCGGGGTCTGCAGGCGACCCCGGCGTCGGCGGCGACCATCGGCGAGCTGGCCTACCCCGTGACCGCGACGGCGATCAACTACTTCGTCTACGACACGGTTCTCTCCCCCACCCAGTGGGTCGGGGCGGCGCTGCTCGTCGGGACCATCAGCGTGATGAACTTCCTCGCCCGGAGCCGCGACTTCAGCCAGGTCGGAGTCGTGGCCCAGCAGCCGGCGGAGGCCTGATCCCGGGACGCGAAAGACCCCGAGTGAGCGTCGACCGAAGTCGTCACCCCCTCGGGGTCTCCGACCCGGATCGTGCTTCCGTCCGAGGACGGCTCCACCATCCGGATTCCGTCTCCACCTCTCGATGGAGCCCGGCCCGGTCCGGGGTTTCCCCCGATCCGGTGACGGAAAGGTAGGTCACGCGGACCGGCCCCGCAACCGGGATCGCTCGGAAAGTTTCGCGATCTCATCGGCCCCCGGTCGCTCCGCGACGGGAGAAGCCCCCCTCAGGCCGACACCTTCCTGAACCGTCGCCAGCGGGGGAGACCGCCACGATCCCCACGATCCACGCCGGCCGCGCCCCCTCGGCTCTGCGGACCACCCCCCCCCCCATTCCGCTGCCGCTCCATGGGGGAGGTCGAGATCTGAGGCCGCGTTTGCGGCCTCAGATCTTCGGGGGCTTGAAGCCGGAGCGCTCCAGGACCTTGTCCCGGGCCTCCGCTGCGGCCTCCCGGACCGCCTTCCAGTCGATGTGGAGGATCCGGCCGCCCCGCTTCATCACCCGGCCGGCGACCAGGACCGTGTCCACGTTGGACGTGTCCATCCCCAGCACCACGGCCGACGCCGGGTCGCTGATCGGGGTCACGTTGAGCCGGTCGGTGCGGAGCATGACGATGTCCGCCTCCTTGCCCGGGGTGAGCGTCCCGGTCCTGTGGTCCAGGCCGTTGGCCTTCGCACCCTCGATGGTCGCCCAGCGGAGCACGTCCCGCGGCGTCGCCAGGTCCTTGCCCTCGGCCGAGGCGATGGCCCGCTGCAGGGCGAGCACGTTGCGCATCTGGTTGAACATGTCCGAAGGGACGTTCGTCTCCACGTCCACGCTGAGGCTCGGCGGCAGGCCCCGGTCCAGGAACTTCTGGATCGGCGGCATGCCGTGGCCCATCATCATCTCGACCGGGGACGCCAGCGACACGGTGCCGCCGCTGTCCACGATCATCTGGATCTCGGTGTCGTTCAGCGTCGTGCAGTGGATGTAGGTGGTGTCCGGTCCGAGCAGGCCCGCCTCGCCGAACCGCTGCAGCTTCTTCTCCAGGCCGTAGCTGCCGACGCCCACGTGCGTGGTGATGCGGGCGTCGTGGTCGCGGGCCAGCTTCCAGTGGTCCCGGGTCACCTCGAAGTCGGTGAACTCCGGGCCGGGCGCGGCCAGGGCGAGCGTGAGCAGCTGGTCCTTGGACGAGAAGTACTCGGTGGCGCAGCGGACGAACCACGACGGCTGCCGCTCCTCCCACTTGCCCCACCACGGGAAGCCGTAGGCGAACACGGCCCGCATCCCCGAGTCCTTGAGCGCCTGGACGACGGCGTCCGTGTGGGCCGGCGAGCCCTGGATGTGCGACCAGTCGAGCAGTGTGGTGATGCCGGCGTCGATGGCGCCGATCGCCGACACCAGGTTGCCCACGTAGGCGTCCTCCGGCTTGTAGGCGGGGGCCAGCTTGTGGAGCACGAAGTTGATGTACGAGGTGCGGCCCTCGAGCGGGACGTCGGTCCCGATGTTCCGGAGCAGGCCCTCCCAGATGTGCCGGTGGGTGTCGACGAAGCCGGGCATGACGATCATGCCAGTGGCGTCGATGACCTCGGTGTCCCCGCCGGCGGAGAGCTCCGAGCCGACGGCGACGATCCTGTCGCCCTCGATCAGGACGTCGCCCCGGGTGAAGTCCCCCACGGCGGGGTCGAGGGAGAGCACCGTGCCTCCCTTGATCAGCTTGCGGTTGCTGGAGACAACCTCGAGGGGCTTGCCCTGCGGGAAGAACTCGGGGAGCTGCACCTCCTTGGGCGGGCGGGAGCCGACGACGATGCGCCGTGCCTTCTTGTAGTTCCGCTTCACCAGCTCCTTCAGGTCGCCGGCCTGGAAGAGGATGATCCCGATCAGGACCAGGGCGCCGATGATCATCAGGCCGTCCGAGTTGGACAGCCCCAGGTACGGCAGCACCGTCAGGATCAGGGCCAGCAGGATGGCGGCCACGCTGCTCCCGATGAACGTCGCCCGGCCACCCGCCAGGGAGGCGCCGCCGAGCACGGCCGCGGTGATCGACGACAGGGCGAAGGTGTCGCCGATCTGGGCGTTCCCGATCGGGGATCGGGCCATCACCAGGAACGACGCCACCGCGGCCAGGAGCGCGCTCAACAGCAGGGCCCGCACCCGGATCCAGGTGGTGCGGACGCCGTTGCGGCGGGCCGACCGGTCGTCATAGCCCACGGCCCGCACCTTGAGGCCCGAACCGGTGCCGTGCAGCCAGGCGTCGAGGGCGATGGCGCCGATCGACACCACGATGAAGGCGATCGGGATCGGCCCCACCGACGCCTTGAGCCAGCCGACCATGGTCGGGCTGATCACGCCCTGGGCCGACGGGCGCATCGTGAGGGCGAACCCGTTGATGATGCTCATCGTGGCCAGGGTCACGATGATCGAGGGGATCTTCGCTCCCCTGATCAGGGCCGCGTTGACCAGGCCCAGCACGATGCCGCAGCCGAAGATCACGGCGGCGCCCGTGAGCATCTGCCCCACGGTGGCCTCCGCCCCGATCAGGAACGAGGCGATGACCACGCCGAGGCTGATCATCGCCCCCACGGAGAGGTCGAGGTAACCGACCAGGAGGGCGTGCGTCTGGGCGATGGCCGTGACGATCAGCGGCAGCGCCAGGATCAGCAGCTGGTTGACGTTGGTGGCGTTGAGGAAGCCGGGGAACCGGTTGTTGGTGTAGAGCGCGAGCGCGGTGACGAAGATGATCTGGAGCGCCACCGGCATCCAGAGACGGAACTTGATGATCTTCCGCCACCGGTTCTTCTCCCGGGCCTCGCGCAGCACCATCCGCCAGAGCTGGCGGAGACGGTCGATCCGCGTGGTCTCGATGGGACCCGTCATTCACTCTCCCCGTTGCTCTTCGACGGCGCCTTCGGCATGGCCACGCCGAACGGCGAACGGCCGTTGCGGGCGGCGCCCGGGCCCCGGACGATCGCCTCGGTGATGCGACGCTCGTCGAGCTCGTCGCCCGGGATCTCCTCGACGATCGTGCCGCGAGACATCACCAGCACCCGGTCGCACAGACCGGACAGCTCGATGGGATCGGAGGACTTGACGAGGATCGCCGCCCCGGCGTCGGCCCGCTTGCGCAGGGCCCGGTAGATGTCGAGGCGGGACCCGACGTCGACGCCCTGGGTCGGCTCGTAGGCCATGATCACGGCCGGCTCCCGCAGGAACGTGCGGGAGATGGACACCTTCTGGGCGTTGCCGCCGGAGAGGAACTCGACCGGCTGCTCCAGGGACGGAGTCCGGATCTCCAGCTCCTCCACCAGCTCGGTGACCGCCTTCCGCTCCTTGCCCCGCCGGAGCAGGCCGGCGATCGAGAACTTCTTGAGCGCGTGGATGGTGGCGTTGAACCGGATGCCGAGCACCGGCATCAGCGCCTCCCGCTTGCGGTCGCCGGGCAGGAGCATGATCCCCGCCCTGGTCGACTCGTGGGTCGAGATCAGGGTCAGCTCCTTGCCGTCACAGACGACACGACCGGCCTTGGGCGGGACCCGACCGGCCAGACAGTCGAAGAGCTGTGGCTGGCCGTTGCCCTCCGCACCGGCGATGCCGACGATCTCGCCGGCCTCGAGGGTGAAGCTGACCGGGCCGAACGACTGCCCCTGGAGGCCGTCCACGATGAGGACCTCCTCCTTCTCCGCGGGACGGGGCCCGGGAGCAGGGAACGCCACCTCGAAGGGGCGTCCCACGATCAGCTCCACCAGCTCGTGCTCAGACACGTCGCGGGCGTCGAAAGTCCCGACGTTGTGCCCGTCACGGAGCACGGTGATCCGGTCGGCGATCTCCATGATCTCGGGGAGGCGGTGGCTCACGTAGACGATGCCCACTCCCCGCTCCTTGCAGGCCTTCACCGTGCGGTGCAGGGCCTCCACCTCGTCGGGCCCGAGGGCGGTGGTGGGCTCGTCGAGGAGCAGCACCTTGGGGTTGGAGACCAGTGCCTTTGCCACCTCGAAGAGCTGGCGCTCTGCCAGCGTCAGGAAGCCGGCCGGGGAGTCGGGGAACAGCTCGAGCTCGAGATCGAACTCGCCGAGCAGCTTCCGGGCCCACCGCTTCCGGTTCCAGTAGGGCGGCCGCTGCCCGTTGGCCGCGGCCAGGAAGAGGTTGTTCTTGACAGGCTCGGCCTGGACCAGGGAGGTGTCCTGGTATGCGATGGCCAGCCCGAGCTTGCGCGCCAGGGCGGGCGAGTCGGTGCGGAGGCGCTTGCCGCCGATCCACACCTCGCCCGTGTCCGGCTCCACGAAGCCGGATGCGATGCCGAGCAGGGTCGACTTGCCCGACCCGTTCTCGCCGACGAGGGCGTGCACCTCGCCGGCCCGGCACTCGAAGTCGACGTTGGTCAGGGCCCGGACGGCCCCGAACTGACGGGACACGCCCGTCAGCTCGAGGACCTTTCCGGTCGACCCTTCACGAAGGTCGTTGCCGTTCACGCAGCTCCCAATCAGCCGCCGAACATCTGCCGGAGGATGGTGTCCGGGACTAGCGAGGTGCCGGACACGACCGGGTTGGGACGGTTCGGGTCACAGTCTGACTCGGTCACCTTCCGCATCACGTGCGGGACGATGACCTGGCCCGGGACCTCGTAGCCCTTGAGGTGCAGCATCGCCGCGGTGACACCTGTCCGGGACTGGAAGTTGCCGCCGGCCGAGTACCAGATGTTGTAGGTCGGCTCGTTGCGCTCCACCCAGTCGCAGAACAGGCTCTGCTCGTCGGTCCGGAGAGCCAGCGTCAGGTTCTGGACCGGGATGTCCAGCTCCTCGTAGGCCTCGAAGCCGGAGAGCATGCCGTCGGCATACTCGTAGGCGTAGCCCTTGATGTCCGGGTTGGCCACCAGGAGTCCCTCGAAGATGTCGGGGATGATCGGGTTGTACCAGTTGGTGTCACCCGTGGTGGAGTTCCGGTCGGCGGGCGGGTTGACCAGCGTGATGCTGTCCGCCAGGTTGTCGATGGTGCACCGCTGCCAGCCCAGGGACAGGGCGTTGTTCGGCGTGCCACCGAGGATGGCGACCTTGCCCTCGCCCACGTTCTCGTTCAGGATCTGGGCGAAGCTGGCGCCCAGGGCGCACAGGTCCTCACCCACCACGGTCAGGTAGTCCTGGCCCGGGATGAGCGCACCCTCCTGGTCGGGCAGGCCGACGTAGCCGGCCGAGAAGGACACGTACGGGATGCCCGCTGCGGTGGCCTCCTTGATCACCTCGGCCAGGGCGATGCCCATGTCCGGGTAGCCGACGATGAAGTCGACGCCACGGTTGATCAGGAAGCGGATGTCGTTGACGTGGACCGCCGGGTCCGGGTCGAAGTTCGCGGCCGTGGCCACGATCTTGCCGATCTCCGGGTAGGTCAGCGCCTGGAGGACCGCCTCCATCTTGGACACCGACCGCCAGACGTTGACGTCGTTGCCACCGCCGTCCGCGTAGCCCATCACCAGCTCGCCGCCGGAGCCCGTCTCGCACTCCTGGTTGCGCCAGCACTCGATCGCCTTGGCGATCGTGGCGTCGTCCAGGTCCTGCT